>JAULUW010000220.1:0-16865 GCA_032111345.1 Bacteroidia bacterium | reverse complement strand
GATTCCTACTCCTCCAAATCCAAACCATGAATTGGCCCCTGCAATTTCCCGACCCATGAACAATACCGCAATATTTAACAATATGACGAATCCATAGGCATAATACGATAGATAATTGATAAACACGACGTTCGTATAAGAAACCACGATTATGATCAATAACGCACCACCAATCCAAAATAACTGTTTAAGTGCAATAGCCGAAATTTGAAATCCCTCTTGGGTTACATCCGAAGTAACAGAATAAATATTCAACCAACCGATAAGCAATAATATGCTGTATAAGATTACCGCAATTCCATCCAAACGGCCTATTCGGTTTTGTATACTTTGGTATTTCATTGGGGTTCTAATACACTGTTTTTGAGTCGTTCTAAAAGAAATGGTACTTTCGTAGTAGTGTCTGGGTTCAAATAACGTTCAATAACCAAATTACTGATTGGGGCGGCGTAAGTAGAACCGAATCCGGCATTTTCAACGATTACGGCCACTGCAATTTTTGGATTTTCTTTGGGTGCAAATGAAATGAAAAGCGAATGGTCTTTCCCGTGGGGATTTTGAGCGGTACCCGTTTTACCGCAAATTTCAATTCCAGGAATTCCTGTTCCATTTGCAGTTCCTCCGGGTTGTAAAACCTTGCTCATCGCGTTTACAATGGTTTCGAAATGTCTTGGATCAACGGTCGTTTTATGTTTTGTTTTAAAGTTTTCGCTCCAACTTGCGTCGTTGTAACCTTCAATATTTTTGACCAAGTGAGGGGTGTAATAATATCCTCGATTGGCAAGGATAGCCGCAACATTGGCTAATTGCAATGGTGTTAATAAAATTTCTCCTTGCCCGATACCTAGGGAAACAACTTGAGAACTGCGCCATTTTTTTCCGTGTCGCTTTGCTAAACCTTCAACCGTTGGAATACTGCCACCTGCTTCTCCCAATAAATCGATTCCAGTAGGATTTCCAAGTCCAAAACTACGCCAGTGTTTCTCTAATACTCGATATCCGTCGTGCACATTCCCGTATTTGGGGTGATCAATAATTTGTCGAAACAAATCGCAATAATAGGCGTTGCATGAAATTTGAATAGAACCCTCAACGTCCAGTGGACCCGGGTGACCGTGACAACCAATTACAATATTGCCCATTCTATATCCACCTGCACATCCTTTTCTCGTGCCGGGTACAATGATGCCCTCTTGCAACCCAATTAATGCCAAAACAGTCTTTACGGTACTTCCTGGGGGATATACCCCTTTAACTGCACGGTTATACAACGGTTTTTTGGGGTCGATTAACATTTTCCGAAAAGAACGATTTCGTTCTTTTCCGACCAATTCGTTTGGATCAAAGTCTGGTTTATTAACAAATACCAAAACCTCTCCAGTTTTTGGTTCAATCGCAACAATACTCCCTCTTTTTCCCTTAAATAATGACTCTGCATATTGTTGTAAATTTAAATCCAAAGTACTTGTTACGTCTGGACCCGAAATAGCTGCAATATTAAAGGAGTCATTATTTACCTCGCCTCTTTCTTTGTACGTTCGGTCTTGCCAAACTGTTTTTACCCCTTTTATACCTCGGAAAATAGGTTCATAATACTTCTCAATACCGGTAATGCCAACTAGATCTCCAGGTTGATAGTAAGAATCGTCTTTGAGAAGCGCTTCGCTCGCTTCTCCTAAATATCCCAGTGCATGAGCTCCACCTTGAATATTGTAAGACCTATCCGTTCTTGGTTCAATATAAAATCCTCGAAGTCGATACAGATTTTCCCTTAATACGGTATACTGTTGTTCTGTCAAATTGGAATAAAACAAGGCGGAACGGTCATAGGCGTTATTTTTTCTTCGCTTTCGAGATTTAATCCATGTTTCTAATAATAATTTGGAGTATTGCGCAGTATCAATTTGAAGTATTTCGCAGATAGATGATTTATTCGCAGAATCTATTTCTCTTGGAAATGCAAATAAATCATACATTACAAAATTTTTAGCAATTATATTATGATTCCTATCGTATATGACAGATCGAGAAGGGTATAAAGTTATTTTGTTGAGCGCATTATTAATGGCCTTGATTTCGTAGCGGTTATCCAATAGTTGCAAACTGCCAACTTTAACAAGGTAAACAAGATAAAAAAAAACAAAAATAAATATAAAAACTTTTGATCTATTTTTATTAAGGTCTTGCATTACTTATTGAACATGTTTTTATAAAGAAGTATAAGTAAAAATGTCCCCAAAGTTGAGAGGATGGCACTTATTATAGTATGAAAAAAATATTTCCAACTAAAATAGTCCAAGGCAAAAAACACCAAATGGTGAATAAATATTAGACTTAAGCTATAATACGTAAAAGTAAGCCATCCTTTACTTCTTATATTTAAATAATTTTCACCTTGTAACTGAAGCGATTCAAAGTCGATAAATCTGTTTTCGATATGATATTTTGCGTATACCATTGCTACACAACTGGCCGCATGGGTTCCAAATGACCCAGAAAGCAAGTCAATAAATGTTCCAAAAACAAAGGCAACAATTAAATATCCAAAACGATCAAAATTAATGGGAACAATCAAAAAAAGCATCAGATAGGGCATGGGGTGTAGCCAAAACCCAAAATTTACTTGTTGCAGAATAAACACCTGTAGAAATGCGATTATTAAGGCAATTAGCGTTATTTTTAGAACTTGTATCACGTTAATTGGGTTGGGTTAAGGCGTCTATTTCTGATTTGGACTTACTTTTTACGCAATATACATAATGCAGACGTGAAAAATCCGTAGTAAATGCTATTTGAATTTTCTGGTATTGTTGCTGATACCCTTTGTCTATTTGTTTGATTTTTGCAACAGGAATGCCCGGTGGAAAAATAGAAGAATAATTGCTACTTAAAACAAGTTGACCCACTTTAAGATCTTCGGTACGGTTTACTTCCTTCAAAGAACCAAATCGAGAATCCGTTCCTTCCCATTTTATTGCACCTTGGCGCAGATTTAAAGCGGGGATATAGGGTGTTAATTCAAATTTTGAATGGAGTACAGACATAACGCGGGAATAATTAGTCGAGGTGGTAACTACGATGCCCGCAATGCCTTTAGGAGACAAAACCGCCATTCCAGTTTCAATTCCCTGCGAAGCGCCTTGATTGATATAAAAATAATTATCGCGTTTGTTGGTGGTATTTCTAACCACCTCGGCCGGCATATAGGTGTACAATTGCTTCTGTATGATTCCACTTGTTGAATCAATAAAAGCCGTGTCGAAGGAGGAAAATTTCGAAGTGAAATTCGACTTTAACTGTTGTCGCAATTGTGCGTTTTCTTCCTTCAGGTATTCATTTTCCGATTTTAAATTGAAATAGGAAGTAATGTCGGTGCGTGTTTGGTCCAAGAACCTAAAAAAAGATACGCTTTGATTAAAATAATAAGAATGTTGATATAATTGGTATCTTAATACCAAATTGAAGGAAAATCCGAACAAAAGAAGGGCGGTCAAGGGATATGCTTTCGCACGTATCCATCGAATGATTACCCACATGAAATAAACGCTTAGGCCGTCATTAAGAATTTGAACTTGCCGATGTTTTTCAAGGCGGTACCGGTACCTCTTACAACGGCTCTCAATGGATCTTCTGCAATATTTACACGCAGCTTCGTTTTGGAAGATACGCGTTTATCTAGGCCTCTTAATAATGCCCCTCCGCCGGTTAGCCAAATTCCGTTGGTCAAAATATCGGCGCTTAACTCCGGAGGTGATTGTTCTAAGGCTCTCAAAATAGCTTCTTCCACTTTCGTAATGCTCTTGTCTAAGCATCTTGCGATTTCATGATAAGAAACCATGATACTTTTTGGAATTCCTGTCATTAAGTCGCGGCCATTTACGGCATAGTCTTCGGGCGGATTTTCCAATTCTTGAATAGCACTTCCAATGGAAATTTTAATCTTTTCTGCAGTACGCTCTCCAATTAAGAGATTATGTTCGCGTCGCATGTAATCTACAATATCTAAATTAAATTCATCACCAGCGACACGAATAGACTCATCACAAACAATTCCACCTAGAGCTATAATAGCTATTTCAGTAGTTCCACCTCCAATATCGATAATCATATTTCCTTGAGGTTGGGTTACATCAATTCCTATACCAACGGCTGCCGCCATCGGTTCGTGTATCAGGTATACCTCTTTGGCACCGGATCTTTCGGCGCTATCCTTAACTGCGCGTTTCTCAACTTCGGTAATCCCTGAGGGAATGCAAATTACCATGCGTAACTGGGGACTGATCCATTGTTGGCGTTGATTCATCATTTTGATCATTCCACGAATCATGTGTTCTGCCGCTTGGAAATCCGCAATAACTCCATCTTTTAATGGGCGAATGGTTCGAATGCCTTCATTTTCTTTGCCATACATCTGCATGGCCTCTCTGCCAATAGCAATTACGTTGCCTGTATTTCGTTCTAAAGCAATGATCGAGGGTTCGTCAACAACAACTTTTTCTTTGTGTATAATAAGCGTATTGGCAGTTCCTAAATCTATTGCCAATTCTTGAGTCAAAAAACTAAAAATTCCCATGGGTATTACGAGTTGCAAAATAAAGCAAAATCTCCGGTTTGCGATGATAAATTACCACGAAATCTAAAAATTCTTTCCAAGCGATAAAAGCAAGCGTGGCGCAGTTTTTAATGAGCCAAGTTGACCCTGCGCATATTCTACTCGGATTGGATAACCCAATATATTCACTTGTGCACCAAATCCATATCCAAAAATCCATGGATTTTGATTCGAACTCACACTGATGGTATAATTAGGAGTTCGAATACTGACTGTATTGTAAGGATTTGAAAAATGGGAAGGCCAGGGGCCGAAAAAAGCAATACCTGCATCCCCAAAACCATAAAGAATCATACTTTTCCAAAAAACACGTTCTTTCAAACTTTTAGGAAATAATCGCAATAATGGCAATCCCAAATCTTGTTGAACGTGCAAATAGCTGTTGCCCATGCGAATTCCAGATTGTACCCCTCTTATCGGCATGGATTCAAATATGAATTGCTTTTGATTGGGTCTTAATTTTGAGTACAATACATCGGTATTCGCAGTTTGCGAAATCCAACCCGAACTGCCTCCCAATTGATAGGTTGCATTGAATTCCGAAAAGGAATACGCCGCCGCTGTTCTAGATTTCCATTCGAAAATGCCTAAGCGACTTTTAAAGTGCACAGAACCTTGAATACGACTAAGTATATTCCAATTTTTTTGATCTATAATTAAGCCAGAATTCAACCCAATATCTGCAAGATAATTAACATGATAGGGGATTGTACTCAATCTTTTATTGTAATATTTAATCCCAATAGGCACTTCAAATAAACTGCGATTCACTGAGGGTAGTCCTATTTTTTCTATGGAATTATTCAATGCAATAATTTGACTATTGAAAAGAGTGATTCCCGCATACACATCTTGCGATCTCAAGTGTCTTTCTATCTGAATTTGCCCTCCCCAGTTTCGATTGCGATATTGAGTAAAGTCGCTCTCCATAAACTGACGCAAGCGGTAATGGATATTCGATTTAAGGGTGGTTTTTTGAGAAAAAATATATTTGTGATTCAATTCTAATCCGATCCTTCGACGGTTAATATTACTGAATACATTAAATTCTATTCGGTTTTTTTGACTGATATCCATCAAGATATTTTCAAAGAAAAAACCAAGGGGACTGTTGTATTGTTGAACGGGGCTTACACGTCCGTCATACGGCACATGGAAATCTTTATTACTTATAAAAAAGTGACTTTCATGAATATAAAACCACGGCGAGAAGTGTGCATTTTGCCATTTGGCTTTTAAATGGGGTGTCTTTAATAAGGTAGTAAACTTCAAAGGTCTTTTGGTAAATGGCGAGGTAAAAAGCGTAGATGAGTCATACGTTTTTCGATGTATCTGGGTGTCTTTGGAATAGTGTGCCGTATCAAAGCTCAAAATAGGTTGAATAAAGGTATCTCTATCAAAAATAGGGGCCGTTATTTCAATAAAATTAATATTCCATTGCTTATTTCCGATAAAAAATTCAATTAAGGAATCGCCCTCCCCTGATGGATATTGTTGATATTGAAATCCCTTGGTAGGTGTTTTTTTTGTTTGGATTTCTTCCCCGTTCTTTTGAATATGATAAACAGCATTTTCTAGTGCCGAATTTTGGACAACGCTGAATAAGTGATCGTTTTCATACACCACATGTTGGAATGCGGGTTGTGTGTTCTCATGAGAAACTTCGTACAAGGGACTCATTTCTAACGTTGGTTTTAATTTCAAGCGAACCAATTCAGTTGTATAGAGTCCATTTCTAGGGTAAATTTGAATAAAAACGGATTCTTCTTGGGAAACAATTTGCAGTTCCTGGATTTTAGCCCCATTTGAATTTAAATTAATACGATTCAGCTCCGACCCATTTTGTAAATCAAGGAGCAGTAGATAGGTCTTTCCCGTTAATTCTTGAAGCAAATAAACGGTGTCGTTTTTAGAAGAAACCAATCGATAGGACAGGGCATCCGGCAAGTTGATGGTTTTATTGTTAAAACGCATCTGCCAATTACCTTCCCACAAAACATGAATCCAAGTTCGGATGGAGTTGTTATAAGTCCAAGTGTTTTCTTGAAAACTGGGAAATGGAAGGGCATGAAGGGTGGTATTCTGTAGTAAAGGTGTGATAGATTTATTTTGCAAATCCCACTTATAGCAGGATTCATGGTTATCGGCAGATTGGGTGATAATCGCCGATTGAGATTGGGGGCTATGTGCTAATTTGAGATGGGAGTTTTGTGACAATGGGGCTTCTATGGAGTAATCGGAATTGAAGGAATGGATTGTTTGACTTTGCTGCAATTCTGCGATTTTTATAGCGAGCCAGTCTCGGAAATTCTGATTAAAATGATATTCAAACGAATTTTCAAAACTTTGCGCGTACTTAATGAGCATCCAAAAAACACTGTTCAGATTTTTGCCTTTCTCTTTTTCAAACAAATACCAAAGTACCTTTCCAAATAAAACGTGATGTCTGGGGTCTATAAAATTCAAATTTCTAAAGGAGCTGTTATTCAGTGCCGCAATGAACTCAATAAACTCCTCACGGTCAATTCCTGAAGAAAAGTAGGCAATAAATCCTTCTTTTAACCATTCAGGCGTATTCTGGCTCTCCGGAATATGAAATCGTTCTCTGTAGCTAAATCCATTCAAATATTCGTAAATAAATTGCGTGGCAACGGCCCGGCGAATTTGATAAACGATATCGATGGTATTCCCTGTGAGTAATATTGGGTGATATACCATTCCATGAATTGTTTTATCTAAGGGATCCGAATTAAAGGTTTGAAGGCTGTTTTTATTTTCGTAAAAATCGCGGTATTTTGAATAATCGTTAAAAGCCATTAAATGAATACGATCACTGGTTTTGTAGATCAAATTTCGTTCTAATTCTTCCAATGAACTTAACGAAATTTCAAGAGCATTTTGAACAATTGGCGACTTGGAGTCAACTGACTGGGGTAAAACCCATTCTACGCGGCCTTGAATTAGGGTAATGTGGCTGATTGCGCTTTGCGAAAATGCCGCAAATGGATATAAAACGATCCAAAGGATCAAGTTTAGAATCCATAAACGCGTGTTTCGCATATCTCAAATATACACAAATCCGAGGCATAAAATGGCTTTTTGATGCGGTTATGTCTCAGATTCTTTGAAAAGATTGTACTTTCGTGTTATGAGTATTGCCAAACAATTTATCGATCTAGAAGACCAATATGGGGCCCATAACTATCATCCATTGCCCGTTGTAATCGCCAAAGGAAAAGGCATACATGTTTGGGATGTGGATGGAAAACAATATATGGACTTTCTGTCGGCGTATTCGGCTGTTAATCAGGGACATTGCCATCCCCATATTATCAAGGCCTTACACGACCAATCGCAAGTATTGACCTTAACCAGTCGCGCGTTTTACAATAATATTCTTGGGACTTACGAAAAATACATAACCGGACTTTTTGGTTATGATCGTGTTTTGCCTATGAATACGGGAGTAGAAGGGGGAGAGACGGCTATTAAACTCGCTCGCAAATGGGGATATGAAGTAAAGGGAATCCCTGAAAATCAAGCACATGTTTTATTTGCTGAAGGGAATTTTTGGGGACGGACAATCGCCGCTGTGAGTACCTCAGACGACGAGGATAGTTATGGCAATTTTGGTCCCTTTGTTCCCAATTTTTCAAACATTCCTTATAATAATGTGCAAGCGCTTGAAAATGCATTAAAAGCAAATCCAAATATTTGCGCGTTTATGGTAGAACCCATACAAGGTGAAGCGGGGGTAGTAGTTCCGGATGACGGCTATTTGAAGGCGGTTCGAGAACTTTGTACGGCTTATCGGGTATTATTTATTGCGGATGAAGTACAAACAGGTATTGCCAGAACTGGAAAATTAACTTGTTGTGAACACGAGGGGGTTAAACCCGATTTGTTAATTTTAGGTAAGGCGCTTGGCGGTGGCGTTTTTCCCGTTAGTTGTGTTTTAGGTAACGATGAAGTTATGTTAACGATAAAACCGGGTCAACACGGAAGTACTTTCGGGGGAAATCCGCTGGCTTGTGCAGTTGCTATGGCGGCTTTAGAAGTGGTAACCAACGAAAATCTTGCCGAAAATGCAGAAAGATTAGGGGTTATTTTCAGGGAAAGAATGCTAAAAATGAATCTTCCCATGGTTTCTTTGGTAAGAGGGAAGGGCTTGCTCAATGCCATAAAAATAGAACCTTTTGGCAACGGAACAAAAGCCTGGGATGTTTGTATCAAAATGCGTGACAATGGGTTACTGGCAAAACAAACCCATGAACACATCATCAGATTTGCCCCTCCTTTGGTTATTTCCGAATCGCAAATTCACGAAGCTTGTGATATTATTGAAAATTCCTTGAAGGAATTGATGTAAATATCATTTTTTATTGTATTTTTGCATTCCTTTCAGCTCGGGTGGCGGAATAGGTAGACGCGCAGGACTTAAAATCCTGTTCACAGTAATGTGAGTACGGGTTCGATTCCCGTCCCGAGCACCATGCGCCGACATACAATTGTTATTCTCAGCGTCGCGCTTCTCCTTGTAAAATGTAGTCAAAATTTCCCAGAAGGAGCGCTGCTTATCAGCGATACGGATACCACTTATACCGAAGATATTCGAAGCATTAGTGTAAAAATCAACAAAAATCCGTTTAACGCTGAAAACTATTACTTACGAGCTAATACATTCTTTTTTGAATCTCAGTTTGATTTTGCGATACAAGATTTCAATACAGCCCTGAAAATTGAGCCCAAGAATCCGTTGTACAGATATCGTTTGGCTGAAACCTATCTTGAAAAGGATTCTGCCGATTATCTTAAAGCGGCTGCTCAGCTTAAAGCCGCATTGCAACTAAAACCTGATTATCAAGAAGCCCAATACGTTTATGCGAAACTTTTATTGGCTCGACAACAATATTCTGAATGTGATCCGCTTTTAGAAAAATTAAAGCAATCCGCAGATTTCGGAACCAAAGCACAACTTTTGCAAGTAGTCTCTTTTAAGGAACAAAAAGACACGGCCAAAGCTTTACTTGTGCTCGACCGAATTTTGGTAAAAGATCCCAATAATTTTGATGCGACCATGCAGAAAGCCCTTTTTCTCCTCGACAAAGAAATCGATTTAGCATCTCAATACGCCGATAAGGCACTCGCCCTTGATGAGTTTAGTTCAGAGGCGCTTTACACGAAGGCCTTGATACTCCAACGCAAGTCTAAATTTGCCGATGCCGAAATCCTGTATAACAGGGTGATAAAAATAAATCCAGCACATGTGTTTGCACACTATAATTTGGCCGTAATTCAAGCACTTTTCGAGAATTATTCGAGTGTGATTGACTTATGCGGGAAGATTATTGATCTGGAATCCGATAACTACAAAGCATTTACCTTACGCGGATTTGCGTTTGAAGCGCAAGGCAAAAAAGAAGCCGCTCGAAACGATTATCAAGCGGCTTTGAACATAAAGCCTGATTATGAACAGGCGAAACAATATTTGAAGGAGCTTATTTAGCAGCTCTTAACTCTAATTTTTCGTAAACCATATCTCCTGAACGATTCTCCCATTCACGTTCAAAAACGATCGCTGAATTAGACTTGCTCTTGATCGTAAAGTCAAAACTTAGGAAATTGACTACTTCACTGGTGGCAGACGTCATAGACCAAGGCGTTTCGTAGGTATCTTCTTCACCTGAATAACATTTTACACTATTGGTTTTTACTTCGCAAATATCGTTTGCTTTGAAAATAAATACTTCGTCTTTCAAACACGCATCCATGGCATCTACTAATTGATTGTTCGTAGTTTGCGAGTAAGAATACATGCTCCATGGCTGAATCATCATCACTTCTTTGTTGTTTTTGCCTGTAATGTCAACCTTATTAACATTATCCGGATCCTCTTTTTCACAAGACGTGAACAAAGCCACGCCAATTACTGCCATTGTTAACCATTTGTTCAATTTCATTTGGCGAAAATAACAGAAAACACCCTTGAAAATACAACGTACTTGTAAAAAATTACAATTCCGTTAGGTCTTGAATCACTTCTGCCGCCATTCGAAGTCCAAATAAAGCGGGCATATAGGAAATAGTTCCATAAAATGACTTCTTGTAATTACTCCCGTCGGTAAGCTTCATACTCTCTTTTAATAAATCGCCATGATTGTAAACGACTTTGAAACCTTTACGAATATTGTGTTTCTTCAAACGTTTTCTTACCGTGCGAGCAAAAGGACAATTATAAGACTTAGAAATATCACCTACTTTCACTGTTGAAGGGTCCAATTTCCCGCCCGCCCCCATAGAACTGATAAAACGTTGTTTCATTTCGTAACACGTTTTGATGAGGTATAACTTAGGAGATACGGAGTCGATGCAATCCATTACGTAGTCAAATTTTTGTTCTTGTATGAGCTTGATATTGTCTTCTGGTTGTTGAAATTTGTCAATTACCGTTAACGCCAAATCGGGGTTGATATCCAAAAATCTTTCGGCCATAACGGCAGCTTTAGATTTTCCAACCGTACTGTTTAACGCAGGTAACTGTCTGTTTTTATTCGTACTATCTACAATGTCGCCATCAATTATGGTCATTCGGCCTACTCCCGCGCGGCAAATGAATTCGGCGGCAAAGCTGCCAACTCCACCTAAGCCAACCACCAATACGTTTGATTGCGACAATTTGATTAATTGTTCTTTTCCAATGAGTAATTCCGTACGTTCTAGCCAGTCCAAGTTCATCTTGCAAAAATAAGGTCATATCTTTCAATTCATAACAACAAGTGGATTTCAACACGTATTTTTGGGGATGCTAAAAAAGGTCCTCTTTTTAATTTTAACATTGCCTTATGTGCTTTGGTCTCAAGTGAATATTCCCAACCAAAACCACGCATGGATTTCTAAACATGCAAAAGCGAGTAATGCACTCAAACTCTACGCATTTCCAGAATCCCATAAGGCATTCTTCATCACGAACGAAGGACGTCTTGCTATTATGGGGTCTTATGAAGGCTCAAAAACCACACTGTCAGCCAATCTGGAACGATTAGGCGTGCCGTTTAAGATATATCCACGTACATTTACGGCTGATATAGATCCGGAAAACTTGAAGGAACTGCTTTCTATTCCAGAAGTGATTTATGTAGATGCGGCTACCCGATTCAATGCGCCACGTAAATTAGACGATAAAGCGTTAGCAAAGTCCAATGTTTCAGAAGCTCAAAATATAAAGAATCCATCGTTGATGGGCGATGATATTGTCGTGGGAATTGTAGATGTGGGCTTTCAAACTACACATCCTACCTTTTTCAATGAAACTGGAACACAATACCGCGTAAAGCGCTTTTGGCAACAAAAATATGCCAATCAAATGGGACCAGCACCCTATAAATATGGTATCCTGAAGAATAGTGAAGCTGAAATTCTAGCAGAAAATGACAATGATGGTTCTCATGGCACCCATGTTGCAGGTATTGCAGCCGGCTCAGGTTTTAAGTCGCCCGATTTGAAATATGCAGGGGTTGCCCCCAAAAGTGATTTGGTTTTTGTAGGAATTAGATATCGAAATGATAGCATTCCGGGTAGCGCTTTAGGAGATTATTTAGTGGCGAATAATGCCATAATTGACGGCTTTGACTATGTGTTTAGTTACGCGGACTCCGTGGGTAAACCTGCGGTTTGTAATTTATCTTGGGGCATGCACACAGGTCCCCATGATGGAACGTCTCTATTCGATAGGGCATTAGAGGATTTAATGAATACGCCAAATTCCCAAACGGGAAAAACACAAGGTCGAGCATTAGTTGGAGCCAATGGCAACAGTGCGCAACATGAAATGCATGTGCAAATTAATTTAAACGCGGACACTGCAGCCACTTTAGCCATGGATAGAAGTCGAAATTATTATCGCACTGAAAATGTGTACTGTGATTTTTGGGCTGAAAAAGGGGGACAAATACAATATCAAATCGTTTTGATTGATTCTCAGGATAATCCCATAGTTCAAACCTCGTATAGGGATTTTAGTGAAGATGCTTCTTTTTCTGAAACTTTATCGTATTTAGACGATACTTTATTTTGTTTGATAGCCGGCACACAATCCTATCCTCACAACGATAAGGCGAATGTATTGATGATGATTGAATCTAATAAAAACAACCGTTTTATCAAAATTAATTTCAAAGGAACAGGCACAGTGCACGGTTGGAATTCGGGAAGAACCTACGAATGGACAGCCGGTACTTTTAGGAATTATATTCGTTCTTACAAGCCCACACATTGGGTAAATGGAGATGCCAAACATACCTTAGGAGAAAACGGGGGAACCTCTAAAGCAATATTATCCGTAGGATCATACAATAACCGAGTTAATTGGTTGAACTTTCAAAACAAATTTCAATCGGATAGTGCCGTAGATGAAGGTGAAATTTCTGGATTTAGCTCTTGGGGACCTGCTTTAGACGGTCGATTAAAGCCCGATATCTCAGCACCAGGTCAGTTTATTGCGAATGCCTATCATAAAGATGCCGTTCCGGGCTGGTTGAGTCCGTATGTTGTACATAAAGATGTTTGGAATAATGACGATGTTTATTGGGTTTTATTAAGCGGTACTTCTATGGCTTCGCCTCATGTTGCGGGGGTGATGGCACTTGTATTACAAGCCAGTAAGGGTCAACTTTCTGCTGAAACGATGTACGATCTTATTCGGTCGTCTGCACAAAGAGACGCATATACCGGAAATACTGAGAATTTTCAATACGGTGCAGGCAAAGTGGATGCCTACAAAGCCGTTATTGCATCCATGAATGCAATGAGAAACAATCACATCGACGAAGAAAAGCCTTTGATTATTGCAAATGCAGAAGCGTTGGAACTTTTTAATTTGAAAAGAAACGTCCATCAAGTAAATTATTCCTTGTACGAAACCAGCGGCAGATTGCGTTATAAAGGTACTTCTGCGAGTAAGGTCCTTCCCATACCTGGGGTTAAGACGGGCTTGTATTTCGTTCAAGTAGATACTGAGGGAAGTTCATTTACCCAAACAGTATGGATTGAAACGGAGCATTGATAATGCACCATTTAATCATAATCTGAAACTAAATCTTCGCAATTCTCAAGATCTTCCGGAATAGGAGAGCACATGGCGCTCCTTTTTTTCAGGATAAATATCAGCGATTGTGACCATAATACCTGTTTCCTCTACATTTCCGAAATGGCTGTTGATACTGGTTCCAAAGGTTTTCATACTTGGACTTAGGCTCATATAGCTATTGAATAGGGGAGGTATATTTTCACCTAATTCTCTTACGCGCATCGACAGATATTTATACGCGTCTTTATAGGGAAGTGTAGCTATATGGGCTAAAAATGCCGCATCCGTGGCAGGTCTTTCCATGGGCATTGCAGGTCGAACCAATTCATCAGGGTCTGGAAAAACAGCATGCATGAAATCTAGAATTAAACCCTTGGCTTGAGTTTGGAAAGACGGGTACATGGTGATTTTACCAAAGAAATATTTCATTTCTGGGTTGTCAACAATTAAAGCACCTAATCCATCCCATAAATTATCCAATGAAAAAATTCCTGTGCGACTGCCTTGAGACGGTTGATAATTAGGCTGGACAAAACTTCTGCCCAATTCAATGGTATAGGGAAAATAGTCGTTCTTGAGTTTTTCGGAATATTTCAAAATTTCGGTAGTAGACAAATCGTAATTTCCATCTTCATTGCGAGCATCCCTACAAAATACAAATCGATACCCACCAACTATGGCTTCGTCTTTCGGGTTCCATACAATAAGTTGTTGGTAACCCTTGTCTTTTAAATCATAAATATCCACATCTTTAGACTTTCCTGTACCCCCACCGGCGGCACGAAAGCTAAGCTCTCGAAGTCGTGAAACTTCATCCATTAAATGGGGTTTATCCTTACCTCTAAAAATATAAATTTCATTTTCCCCTTTATTCGTATTTCGTACAAATATATCTGAGGTTAATTCCGATTTTAATACGTTAATATCTAAAGGGTTGATTAAATCTTGCATATTTATAGGTGTGCAAAATACAATAAGTTTCTTAGAGTTTGGTTTCTGGGTCGCTTTTTAAACGATAGACCAAATTGCGTAAATCTGCCGCAACTTCTATCGGCTTTTTGCGATCCAACTGCTCTGGACTTATTGGATTTCCAAAAATTAATTTAATAGTTTTGCCCTTTTGTTTGAACATTTCATCGGGCAAGGTAAACATTTCAAAATTTGCTTTTATTCCGAAAAATTTCCTGAGTTGCGCGATGCGGTAAAAACGTTTCGAATTTTGACCATCTACAAATGCAGGTATTATCGGTAATTTATGTTGTTTGGCCTTTTGAATAACACTTTTTTGCCAAGTCAAGTCTTGCACTTTCCCATCAATTTTTCGAGAAACCATTCCAGATGGAAATACAATAATTACTTTACCCGAGGCATAGGCATCGCTGATCAATGCCAAGCTCTTTCTATCCGTGGTACCTACTTTATTCACAGGCAAAAAAGAATCTTTTAAGGGCGTGATATTAAGCAAGATGTCATTGGCTAGAAATAAAAAGTCAGATCTTCTTTTGGAAACTTCCGTCATTAAAGCAAGTCCGTCAACACCGCCTAAAGGATGGTTGGCGGCCACAATACAACCTCCTTGTTCAGGAATTCTATCAATAAAAGAAGATTCCAGCCGAACTTGATTGATCCGAAAAATAGTGTCAATGAATTCCGGCCCTTTTTGACCTTTTCCTTGAGATAAAATATAGTTGATTTCGTCTTGATGAATGAACTTCTCTACCCAATTTAAAAGAAAATTGGGTAGTCTTTGAAGTAGTTTCGGGTTTTTAGATCCGATAATTTTTCGGATGTTAACCTGTAGAAGCTCATCCATTTAGGATTTTTTCTTTTGTAGCGTCTAATATAGCAAAAGCAGCTTCGCTGTTATGCGATTCAGCATAGACACGTAGCACGGGTTCTGTGCCCGAAGCACGTATCATAACCCAAGAACCATTGTCGAGGTGGAATTTAAACCCATCGATGTTTTCCGTTCTCAAGATTTTATGAGGTCCGAATGAATCGTAACTGCCATTTTTGCAACTCTCTACAATTGCTAGCTTCAAGTCATTGTTTAAGTGCAGGTCGTAGCGTTCAACTGCAAAAGGACCTACTTTAGCATATACATCTTGAATTAATTCAGAAATGGATTTTCCTGTTTTGGCTGCATATTCCATTAAAACCAAACCCATCCAAATGCCATCGCGTTCGGGGATATGACCTTTAATAGCAATTCCCCCGCTTTCTTCTGCACCAATTAGAACATCATCGGTAACCATATATTCGCAGATATACTTAAACCCGATTTTGGTAGTAATCGTTTCCAAGCCTTTGATTTCGCATAGTTTGGAAATTTTATCGGAAACAGAAAAACTCTTCACTACCTTGCCCGTAAACCCTTTGTGCTCTGTAAGGTATTCAATAAGCAATAATATCAAATGATGCGAGTCAATGAATTTTCCATTTTCGTCAAAGAATCCAATGCGGTCTGCATCACCATCCGTTGCCAATCCAAATTGAAACTGGGGCGAACTTGGCATTAAGGCTGCCATTTCAGGAAGATTTTTCAAAATGGGTTCTGGGGCGCGGCCTTCAAATCCGGGATTGGCTCCACCATGTAAAACGGTTGCATCTGGAAATAAAGCGGGAATCACGTTTCTACCAGCGCCAAACATGGCATCGTAAACAAGATTTTTACCCACGCTTTTAAGTGCTTGCATATCAAAAGAATTGCGGCTGTGCTCTAAATACATGAATTCAAAATCGGCATACGTGATTCTTCCCATTTCTTCAAAATGCGCGAAAGAATATTCGGTATGAATTTCTAAATCGGGAATTAAGGCTTCAATTTCTTCAACGGTAACCGGTGTAGCGGGACCTCCATAAGCGGCTTTGATTTTAAAACCGTTATAACTCGGTGGATTATGTGAAGCCGTGATGATTATACCTAGGCCCGCATTTAAACGTTTTGCAGCCAAAGATATCATTGGTGTGGAAACGAACTCTTTCGACATAACCACGTCAATTCCATGTGCCGCAAAAACGGTTGCCGTTTCTTTGGCAAACATATTGCCTGCAAAACGGCAATCGTGACCCAAAACAATTTTCTTGGGCAATTCACTTGCCAAAAGCCATTCAGAAGTTGCAAATGCAACTCTTCTTACATTTTCATTGGTGAAATGTTCGGCGATA
>JAULUW010000219.1:0-9907 GCA_032111345.1 Bacteroidia bacterium | reverse complement strand
CTGTAAAGGGATTGCGCTTCCCATTCAGTGAATCCCCTAAATTAAATCCGATATATTCTGTATTTAAAAATTCTGTAATCTCTGCGTTTATCCGTTTTTTGTATTTGGGATTTAAAGTGGCGCTATCGGTTAACAATTCGTCAATAAAGGAAGCCTCTACCCCATTAAAGAAATCGTAAGAGCCCGCCATAAACTGCATAAACGCGGTTTGCTTGCTTTTTACAAAACTGATGTTAATCGCTTCCAAATAGGGCAATTGAATTCCATTTTCCATCAAGGGATAACGGGGATTTTTAAGCAAAACCATTTTTACATCTGTTTCCCAGCGGCGTAAAGTAAATGGTCCGGACCCAATGGGGTTTGTTCCTAAATTCCCTGCGTTATGAGGGGTAATCCATGCAAAATTGGTAGCCAAAAGGGATAAAAATGCCGGGAACGGCTTTTTCAATCGAATAAGCACCGTAGAATCATTGGGGGTATAAATAGGCGATTGAGCACGTTTCCGCCATCTATCATAAGCAGATTTTCTAGTTTGAGCTTCCAATTTTACAGGGTCGGGATTCGTTCCTGTAGTCGTAACCAACTTTTCCAGGTTTCCTGAATCTGATTCGAGAGGAAAATCCATTTTATCGTTAAGTATCCAAGCTCCGGGAGAGGCTGTTTTGGGATCGAGTAAACGGTATAAACTATGTGCAATATCCCTAACGCCGAGGGCGGCAAATTGCGGGGTCATTTGTCCATCACCCTGATCAGGAAAATGAACAAATTGAATATTGCGATGGATCACAAACTTATACACACATCCCGAATCTAAGATTTCCCAAGATTTTGCAATTTGTGGAACCGGCTTAAGTTGTTCATTTAATGACACTAAACCTTCGTAAATCTGTGACCCAATCCAAATTTCAGATTGTGATTTAATATAAACCGGATCTAGGGTATTTACAGAAACATCTTCATTATACCGGAAAACCTGGGACTCCCGAATCTTATCCACATTTTCACCACAGCTATTCGCCAAAAAAGTGAATAAAACGATACCGGGCAAAATGGTAAAGAGCCACCGGAAAGAGATAAATTTGTTCTTTCTAATTGAGAAAGAATTAGGAAGCAGGTTCATAAACAGAATGTTTCATTTTTGAGTCGTAAGCACGCAAAATTATGCTATTTGCGGCACATGATAATGAAGGGTTTTTGCACCGAAATAGAAAGACAATAAAACGTATATGGGTAAAATAATTTCAATTGCAAACCAAAAAGGCGGTGTAGGTAAAACCACTTCGGCTATTAATTTGGCGGCGAGTTTAGCGGTTCTGGAGTACAAAACATTGCTGGTGGATGCAGATCCTCAAGCAAACAGTTCTTCCGGCATTGGTCTCAATCCCAAAAACATCAAAGTAGGATTGTACGAGTGCTTGGTTCAAGACATCCGACCACAGGATGTGATTTTAACCACCGAAACCCCCTTTTTAGATATCATGCCATCTAATATCGACCTGGTGGGTGCTGAAATCGAATTCTTAGATATGCCCAATCGCGAACATATCATGGCGGGCACCTTGAAACCCCTAAAGGATATGTATGATTTTATTATCATAGACTGCTCTCCTTCCTTGGGATTAATAACCACCAATGCGTTGGTGGCTTCCGACAGTTTGATTATACCCGTGCAATGCGAATATTTCGCCTTGGAGGGATTGGGAAAACTGTTAAATACCATTAAAATCATTCAAAATCACTTAAATAAGAATTTGGAAATTGAAGGCATTTTACTCACCATGTACGACAGTCGTTTGCGTTTGTGCAATCAGGTTGTTGAGGATGTAAAAACCCACTTCCAAGATATTGTATTCGACACCATCGTGCAACGCAACACCAAATTGGGAGAAGCCCCAAGTTATGGATTGCCAGTAATTTATCACGATGCCGACAGTAAAGGATCCATTAATTATTTAAACTTAGCCAAAGAAATTCTCGTTAAAAACGGAATGATAACCCCCACTGAAGAAAACGCACTCGTATGAGCAATCCCCCTATAAAAAAGAAAAATCCTGCATTGGGCCGCGGACTTAGTGCCCTATTAGATGATGCCTCAGAAGTAAATACCCGCAGCACCGAAAGCGTAAGTGCGGGAAATATTGCCATGATACCCGTAAGTGCCATTGAAGCCAATCCCTTTCAACCACGTACGGATTTTGAACCCAGAGCCCTCGAAGAATTAGCCGCTTCGATTTCCATGCACGGATTGATTCAACCCGTTACTGTGCGTAAAATGGGCTTCGACACCTACCAGTTGATTAGTGGTGAACGTCGTACTCGTGCTGCCATGATGGCGGGTCTCTCTCAGATACCTGCTTACGTGCGCACCGCCAACGATCAAGGCATGCTCGAAATGGCCTTGATCGAAAATATTCAACGCAGCGAACTCAACGCCATCGAAATAGCTTTGAGTTATCAGCGTTTGATGGAAGAATGCGACTTAAAACAAGAAGAATTGGGCGATCGCGTAGGTAAAGAACGTTCTACTGTAACCAATTACTTGCGGTTATTGAAACTTCCCGAAGAAATTCAATTGGGTATCAAACAAGGTCAAATTGGTATGGGTCATGCACGCGCAATGATCAGCATGGAAGATCCAGAAGCTCAAATGCGTTTGTTTCAAGAAATAATTGAAAACAAAATGAGTGTCCGCGATGTGGAAACCATGGTAAAGGAAACCAAAAAGAGCCCAGGAACCCTACCTGCCTATAACAGCGTTTCAGGTACAGATTGGGACCCAGAAATTGACCGTATTTCTGAATCGTTCAGCCAACGTTTACAAGCGGCTGTTCATTTGAAAAATGGCATCAAAGGCAAAGGTAAAATTGTCATCTCCTACAAAAACAGGGAAGATTTAGAGCGCATTTTAAATTTAATAAATGCCTAAATGTGGATACGGATTTACCCATATCCACTGTTAATTTGTTTGCTTGGAATCGGTATTTTTAATCCTCTCAAGGCTCAAAATACCGATTCTGTAATGGCCCTTCAGGCCAATAGTTCGGTACATTCTCCCCACAAAGCCACTATTTTATCCTTAATAGTACCAGGGGCTGGACAATTCTATAATCGCAAGTATTGGAAAATTCCTATTGTTTATGGAGCATTGGCGGCATCGGGATATTATTTTGTGGACTTCAACAACAAAGTACAATCTCAAAATACCTATTTCAAATCGCTCTATGCCGCGGGAAAACAACCCAATGTATTCGAAATCGACCAACGCGATAACGATCGCGTAAACAGAGACGTAGCGGGAATTGCATTCGTTCTGGTTTATGTATTGCAGGTTGTCGATGCAACGGTAGACGCCCATTTTTTTCAATTTAATATCGATCAAAATTTAGGCCTACAGACCTTTAAACAACCCGAAGAACTCCTTTGTTTGAAGTACACTTTTTAATTCAAACCGATTTAAAGCTACTTTGAAGCTTGTTAATAACCCATTAAAATATGCCATCGAGACTGGAACAATTGCAAAATTTCGTACTTGAAAGCCCGGAAGATCCTTTTCTTCATTATGCCATTGCACAAGAATATCACAAGGCGAATCAATTTGAACTCGCGGAAGAGAAATACCAATATTTAACCGAGCAACACCCTAAATACGTTGCCACCTATTTCCATTTTGGAGCGCTCTTACACAAAACGGGGCGCAAAGAAAATGCCCTTGAAATGTATTCCAAGGGCATTCAAATCGCTCGTGAAATTGGAGATTCCCACGCCCTTTCCGAACTGCAAAGTTCGAAATTGAATTTGGAAATCTCCGATGACGATGACGAAGATTAATCGCGGCTCTGCAATTTAGCCAGCAATCTCAAAATCTCGATATACAACCAAATTAAGGTTGCCAACAAAGCCACACCCGAATACCATTCCATGTATTTAGGAGCTCCAGCATTTGCGTTTTCTTCTATGAAATTGAAATCGAGGATAAAATTAAAAGCTGCGATACCGGCAATAACGACACTCAGTCCGATAGAGAACATGGAGTTTCCACCGTAAAAGTTAGCTAAACCGTTGGCACCAAACAAGCCTCCAATCCACATTACCAGATAAAAAATAGCCACACCCGCAGTTGCCATATAAATTACCTTCGTAAACAAAGGGGTTGCACGTAATACGCCCGTTTTGTAGGCCAAAAGCATCAATGCAAAGATTCCCAAGGTAATTCCAACCGCTTGCATAACAATACCTGGGAACATGGCTTCAAAAAACATAGAAATAGATCCTAAAACCACCCCTTGAGCTGCCGCATAAACAGGAGCCAAATAGGGAGAAAGGTCTTTCTTAAAGCTGATTACCAAAATACTGATTAAAGCGACAATAATACCGCCCCACATGTAAGATTGGATGCCATTGTTGATTGCCGTTTCTGGGTCTGCGCCCATTTTGTTCCATATCCAAATGGCAGGAACCAAGAGCGTTAAAAACAACAAAATTGATTTGTCGACCGTGCCGCGCAAGGTCATTGACTCGCCGTAACTTGTACCAGACGTTGCCTTAAAGGCTTTTTCAGAAAATAATGGACTTGACATTTTGTGTTGATTTATGTTTTATAGTTTGATATTTAATTTGTTGCATTTTTTTTGGTTGCCGATTCGAATTGCTTTTGTAGTTTTTAAGTAAGCCGTAAATTCCAAATACAAATTTATTCCCTTTTAGCGAATCAAATGCACCGTTCCGCTGAACTGATACAATTTATCTTGGAAATCGCGAAACTGAATGTGGTAGACGTAAATTCCACTATGAGCCAATTCCCCTTTATACGTGCCATCCCATCCTTGTGATTCCTCAAAATATTCGGCCAATTTCTCACCCCAACGGTTGTAAATACGGAATTCATATTCGCGAACCCCTGATATTAGCGGTTTGAATATTTCATTCGGACCTTGGCCATTGGGCGTGAATGCATTCGGAACGAACATCACGGGTTCAAAATACAACGCGATATCGTTACTCCATGAAACCCTGTTACCCCCCAATTCATAGGCTTTAATGCGAAAACGCTGGCCGTAATTATCCTCCCCATTATTAAATTCTTCTTTCGTGGGTGCCGCGTAAGTCGCGTATAATTCATACGTGCCCTTGCCAATTAACTGCCTGTATAATTCGTAGCGCTCTACTCCATTCTCGAATCCAGAATAGGGCGTAAACGCTACCGCCATGCTCAAAGCGCCCGTTTTTTCTCCAGTCAACCAAACGGTGGTATGTGGTTCTGTGTATAAAGTATCTCCGCAGCGATTTAACATAAAGGCCCTGTAATCGTAGGCATTGTTATCGGGTTCTGCCGAATTGTCGTTAAAGATTTGCAGATTTTGCGGCGACTGCCCCACTCCACTCCACAAGGTATTGCCTCCGTTATTGCGACGTTGAATACGCACATTCCCGTTGGGAACTGGACTATTGAATACCCGGTATTCAAATTGAATTTGTGCATCGCTCGCAGGTGGCGGCGCCACTGTAACCAAGCGCGATTCGATACGCGGATTATCATAATCTACTTCAAAGTCTAATAGATCTCCGATACATCCTTTATCAGAAATTTCTTGAACTCCAAGCCGTCTTAAAATTTGTGACGTATCCCAATTTACAATAGCCGTATTTCCTGTTTGTGGATTCGGATTGAACTGACCGCCTGTAATATTCCAATTAAAGGTGCTATTCAAACTGCCATTCACTTGATAGGTATAGCTTGGTTTCGCCGGGAAACAAATCACATCTGCGCCTATCAATTGCGTATTTATCGGTTTTGGATTAATCTGAATTTCCACTTCATCCCAAGGACCTACACAACCAAATTTAGAAGTAATACGCGCTCTAACTCGGAAGGTTCCAAAGTTCGACAAAGAAACATCGATGAACTCTACAACCCCTGAAGTGGCATTGCGCACCCGTGTATACGTTATTCCATTATTTGTTTCAATCTCTAAAGAATCTCCTGGGAAAATTTCACCTAAAAGTGCCGTTTGAAGTCGGTAATTCAAATCCGATTGGCATTGTTCGGGTTCTTTTAGTTCGGTAAAAATATCGCCGGTTGGAATTGGATGTAAAATAACAGGCAAGCGGAATTCTTTACTGCTACATTCCTTATCGTTGATGGGATCGTAAGCGGTAGCTTTCACTCCAACAAATCCAGATCCGCGAGCTCCCCAAGCCACCTGTATGTTGGGAGAATTTTGACCGTTCGTTATAGTTCCCCCAGAAATCGTCCAAGCATACGTTTCACCGCTAACCGGATTCAAGGTGTACGGAATGTTATTGGTGAATTCGCAAAACGCCGAATCGCCTTTGGGTTTTTGTCCGGGCAAATCATGTGCTTTTACAACGTTCATGAGAACGGAATCTTTGCAGCCAAATCGATTGGTAGCCACCACTTTCAACCAGCCCGTTCCTGTATTCCCCCAGTCGACTAAGAGTTTACCATTCGCGGCGGGTTTTAGGTTTCGAGCGCCCAATGCCGTCCACGTGTAGGTGGATTTAGCATCGAAATTGTCTATTTCATATTCGATATTATCGTTATTCGGACAAACCGTTGTGGGTCCGGAAATCACCGGAATTCCTGTGCCTGCAGGAAACACCCAAAACGTATCGGGAAGACTTTCACAACCGCCGGCATTTTTGGCGTTTAGCGTTATAAATGCTTTCTGATTGATAAAATCCCATGAATAATCGACATAGGATTTATTGGCGGCAATGGCACGTTCCACGGCATCAAAACCTTCCCAAGTGTAAATCAAACTGGCATCAAAATTCGAAATGGTATAACGGTATTGATACCCTCTGCCGATACAAACGGTATCCGGGCCGCTAATGATAGGGGTGCTGGGTGCGGGAAGTAAGTTTATCGGAATTTCTTTTTTAGGACCGGGACAATTGAATTCGGTTCTTAATTCCAAAATAACCCGACCTTGGGTCGTATTGCCCCAATTTACAAGAATGCTGTTGCTTGTGTCCGAACCTACGATTACGCCGCCGGTTACCGACCACTTGAGTTTGTTTTTATAGTTTCGTTTATCCGCAAAATAGCTAACACCTTGTGCATTTTGACAAACGGTTCGAACCCCAGCAATAACTTCATCAAACTTGATCGGTTTGACTTTTATCAAGGCGTTTTCGTTGATGAATTTTGAAGGACAACCGTCGTCGAAGGCTTCAAAAGTTACCCGGAAGGTATCGGTAGTATTAATATCGCAATCGGGTTGCCAGCAAAATGTACTGGTTACCTTTTGTTTGTTGGCATTGGTTGCGGGCGACATAGTTGCCTTTGTGCCAGTAAAGGTAGTTGAACCGGTTAAAACATCCCCAAAGGCTCGGAGGGTGATAATTTGATCGTCGTCTACAAAATCAGTAGCTGTAACATCCCAACACTTCTTTTCTCCGGGTTGAATTTCCCAAAATTTGGAACCGCCCTCATAGGATAAACTCGGTTTATTGTTGGGAGAGCAATTAATTACCAAAATTTGCAAGTCCAAACGAACCGTAGAAATAACCACACCATTGCGCCATTCGCTCACTTCGATGGCAATGGCAAATCGACCTGCAATGCGCGACAAATAAGTGGTAAGTCCATTAAACGCATCGATGCTGGCAATACCGGTGTTTCCAAAAGGGCGGGCGGCACTGTACCCGTTTTTATACTCCACGATAGGAAATGCGGACATCGTAGATGGGCAAGAATTGAGAGTTGGGTTATTGGCATCGGCGCCTTGCCAAGGCGTCACCAACTTATACGATAAAGAATCTCCATCGGGATCTACAGCCCGATTTCGAATCGTGGTGGTATCGTCTTTACAAATGAAAGGTACGGGAATATCTTGAAAATAAGGAGAGCTGTTTTTTATGCTTGTTGGGGGAATAAAACCGTAATAGGTTTGACCTTGATACGCTTCGCCGAATTGATCTTTTAGGTTATTTTGGGTATTGCGGCAACAACGTTCCCATTTCAAGTGATAGCCGGTTGAACTGTTGGGCAAACTTATCGTAGTTTCATAAACCCCTTGTTCCAGACAGGCAGAGGCAACTTCAGGACAATTGGTATTTCCTACAGGTTGCACTTTTTTACTATTGAGCAGTTTAATGCGGTAACTGGTGTAAAAACTTTTGTTTCCAGAGTACACACAAAGGTCGATATCATCGTCAAATGGAACCTCGTCTGAGGTACCATCCCGAGTACAATCGCGATATACAAAGAGCGTTACCCGATATTGGGTATTGGTTCCGTTAGTCCCAAGCCAGCGATACGTTAGAAAACCACCTACGAGATGCGAGGCTTCAACCAATGATATCAGACCGAAAAGGAAGAACCAAAGGGCAATGATTTTATGTTTGATCGTATGTTTCAAAATTCTCCACTAAATTAGACAATTATTATGCCTATTTTCACTTAAGTCACGTCATTTTTGTGAAAAAAACTATTTTCGCGGTATGCATTACAAACCCGATTGCCTGCATTTTCTGGGACATATCCCATGTAAACCCCATAAAACGCATGGTTATCATTGCGATACGTGTCCGCAATACACCCAAATTGAGAAGCGAATTCTCATTATTAAACTTGGGGCTATGGGGGATGTAATTCGAACAACGCCACTTATTACCCGATATAAGGAATTATTTCCGAATGCCAAATTTACATGGATTACTTTGTTTCCAGACATACTGCCAAAAGGGCAGATACATGAAATTTACAAGTTAAGCACGGAAGCGGTGTTGTACGTGAGCAATACCTCCTGGGATATTGCCATCAATTTAGACAAAGAAAAAGAGGCTTCTGCCCTTTTGAAGATGGTCGATGCCAAAGAAAAATACGGATACATTTTAAAGGATGGGGCTACGCAGCCGGTTAACGATTTGGCGCAGCATAAGTTCGACACCGGCTTATTCGACGATGTAAGTCAGGCCAATACCAAAAATTACTGTACCGAAATCTTCGAATTGTGCGGCATGGAATACCGCGGTGAGCCGTATTTATTGGACAATCATGCCGATAAAGGATTTACCTGGGAGCTTCCCAAAGATACAAAAATCATAGGTTTGAATACAGGTTGTGGCGATCGTTGGACCACGCGTTTATGGAGCATTGAAAAGTGGGTAGAATTGGCAAAAATGATCCAAGATGCGGGGTATCACCCTATTCTTTTGGGGGGAAGTCAGGAACACGAGCGTAACTTGGAGATCCAGAGTGGCAGCGGCGCGGCATATTTGGGAAATTTTGCGTTGAACAAGTTCATAAATTTGATCGACCATTGCGATGCGGTCGTTACCCAGGTAACCATGGGGATGCATTTGACTTTGGGATTAGGAAAGCGTATTGTATTGATGAACAACATTTTCAATCCGCATGAATTCGATTTATTTGGCAAGGGGGAAATCATTCAACCCCCAAAGGCCTGCACGTGTTTTTACTTGGGTCAATGCAAAACGGGCATATCGTGTATGGAGGAATTGCAGCCGGCGGCGGTTTTTGCGTCATTGGAGCGGGTATTAGAAAAATAATTTTTTGATTTGCGTATATTGGAGGGATCGCTTATTTTTGCACCCTCAAATGGCGAGGTAGCTCAGGTGGTTAGAGCGCAGGATTCATAACCCTGAGGTCGGGGGTTCAATTCCCCCCTTCGCTACTCCAGAAACACTCACAGAAATGTGGGTGTTTTTTTTGTGATCTATTGCTTTAGGATACTTACTTTTTTGATGAGCAATACGTATATTTGTTAAAAAGACTCGTATCGTGGTATCATGAAAAAATTAGTATAGCCATTTCGTAAGCCTCTGTTGTTTGGGATTTTATGGATTGCCGATTTCCCTTTTTATTTTTCGAGAAAGTGGTTTTGAAGTATTATTTCGGTTGTGCTATTTTGCAGGACAA
>JAULUW010000218.1:0-2700 GCA_032111345.1 Bacteroidia bacterium | reverse complement strand
GCCTTCAATCGAAGGCCTTTTTTTATGGGAACAATCGCTGTATAGCGTGTTTCCCTATTCCGTGTAATTCATTTACTCTTTCCTTACCCATATTTCTCACTACGTCTAGGTTAAATGCATTCACAGTAGCCAATGCACGAAGTGCAGGCTTTGATAATCTGAGCAATTTTATGGAATCATCAAATAAATGATAGGGTATGGAGGGATTTTTATTTTCTGATTCCATTTATGAAAGGTAAAATTAACGCTCCTATTTAACTAATGTACCCACGGGTTCTCCATTCACCAAACGCAAAAGATTACCGGGTGTATTCATATCGAATACCACGATTTGCTTATTGTTTTCATGGCACAACGTAAACGCAGTCATATCCATTACATTTAAGTTCAAATCAAATACTTGTTTGTAGGTTATGCTTTCAAAACGCTTGGCATCGGCATGTTTTTCAGGATCTTTATCGTAAATACCATCAACACGCGTACCTTTAATAACGATATCGGCTTCTATTTCAACCGCGCGTAAAGAAGCTGCAGTATCCGTAGTAAAGTACGGATTTCCCGTTCCCGCGCCGAATATAACCACTCTCCCCTTTTCTAAATGCCGCATAGCTCTTCTGCGAATAAAGGGTTCTGAAATTTGTTCCATTTTTATGGCCGATAGCAAGCGCGTTACCATACCTTCTTTCTCAAATGCACCCTGAATAGCCATGGCATTCATCATTGTCGCCAGCATGCCCATATAATCTCCTGTAGCGCGATCTACGACACCTCCTTGTGCACCTTGAACACCCCTGAAGATATTACCTCCACCGATAACGATGGCTACCTGTACGCCAACATCAATTACAGATTTAACTTCCTCTGCATATTGCTTCAAAACCACGGGATCGATACCGTATTCTTGAGAACCCAAAAGGGCTTCTCCGCTTAATTTCAATAAAATTCGTTGATATTTCATGTATGGTATGGATTATTTTTGACAAAAAAAATCCCCCGAATTTCGGAGGATTTTTTGAAAGATACTAATTTTTATCCGAGTTGAACTCGTTTAAATTGTGTTACAGTTAATCCCGCTTCAATGCTATTTAACATGGCCTCAACGGTTTTAGAAGAATCTTTTACAAATTCTTGATTCAGTAAGGTATTTTCTTTGTAGAATTTCTCCAATTTTCCTGTTGCGATACGATCAATCATTGCTTCAGGCTTGCCTTCTGCGCGAGCTTGCTCGCGACCGATTTCCATTTCACGTTCAACGATAGACGTATCAACGCCTTCTTTGTTCAACGCTACTGGATTCATAGCAGCAATTTGCATTGCAACATCTTTACCGGCGGCAATATTTGCCTCTGATGGAGCTAAGTTCATTTCTACTAAAACTCCCATGCGGTTTGCACCGTGAATATAGGCTACCACATTTTCACCTTGAATGAGTTCGTAGTGTACCACATCGATCTTTTCACCGATTTTAGCCACCTCTTCCAATAGGCGAGATTCCAAAGAAACTGCACCGACGGTTAAAGTCTTCAAGGTTGCGATATCTGCAGGTTTTTCTGCGATTGCCACATTTGCAATTTCAGTAGCAAAAGCAACGAAGCCTTCGTTTTTAGCAACGAAATCTGTTTCACAACTTAAAAGAATTACTACACCTGTTTTGTTATCAGGGGTGGTAATTGCGATCACGGCACCTTCAGTTGCTTCACGATCTGCACGTTTTGCGGCAATTTTAGCACCGCGTTTACGCAAAAAGTCAACTGCAGCTTCGAAATCGCCATTGGTTTCTTGCAAGGCTTTCTTACAATCCATCAAACCAGCGCCGGTCATTTGGCGCAGTTTGTTTACTTCTGATGCACTAATTGTAGACATGTAATATTATTCGTTTTCGGCTTGAGCAACTTGAGCTGTTTCCTCTTGTTTTGATTCTTCAGCTGCTTTTTCTTTCTTGCGAGCAACAGAACCTTCAATGATAGCATCTGCAATTTCAGAAACCATCAAATGAATGCTCTTAGAAGCATCGTCGTTTCCTGGAATTGGATACATAATTGAGGTAGGATCCGCGTTGGTATCTACTACACCAAACACAGGAATACCCAAACGATCTGCCTCAGAAACTGCAAGATGTTCGCGCTTGATATCTACGATGAAAATCGCACCTGGAAGTTTGGTCATCTCTTCGATACCACCCAAAACACGTGCCAATTTGATTTTCTCGCGATCTAACATCAAACGTTCTTTTTTGTTCATACGCTGGAATGTACCATCTGCACCCATACGGTCAATGATTTGCATTCTCTTGATGCTACGACGAACAGTTTGGAAATTGGTTAACATTCCACCTAGCCAACGCTCTGTAACGAAAGGCATCCCAGCACGTTGTGCTTCTTGGGCTACGATTTCTTTAGCTTGTTTTTTAGTTGCCACGAATAACACACGGCGACCTGATTTAGCGATATTACGAGCAGCCGCTTTCGCGTCTTCTAATTTGGATTCGGTTTTCTTTAAATCGATAATATGAATACCATTTTGCTCCATGAAAATGAAAGGAGCCATTTTTGGATTCCATTTGCGAGTTAAATGTCCAAAGTGAACACCTGCATCCAATAAATCTTGTTGAGTATAAGCCATGAATAATTATTAACGTTTTGAGAATTGGAAACGCTTACGCGCTTTCTTTTGACCTGGTTTCTTTCTTTCAACCACACG
>JAULUW010000217.1:0-5304 GCA_032111345.1 Bacteroidia bacterium | reverse complement strand
TTAATCATTTGAAGAATCTCTTGGTCTGAATAATCGCTAGCCTTGTTTTTACCGCCAGGCACTTGTGCATGAACGCTTAAAAAACTACCTACTAGCAATAAGACGCCTAAAAAAGCTTTGGGTATAGACTTAAACATATCTTTTTTTACTGTAATTATTATATAGCTTCGCCTCTTCGGTCACAGATTAAATTCTGCGCCAAATTTGCATTTTCACCGCAAAAGTACGCCAAATTCCAAGGACTTCTGCGAATATTGCAATTAATATGACCTGCGTTTTTAGCATTTATTACAATAAAAAACACCCGTTTCTTCCCAAATAAATTCCCCCTAAAAGGAAAAGATTGATGGCAAAACAATCGGTTTTGACAGCTAAACCCATTTCCTGTGAACCTTGCAATACCCGTGTGGTTTTTCCAACACATCTAGGACCCACGAATCCCTTTGTTTTACAGGGTCGTAAACCTGTTATTAATTACCTATTTGATCGGTAAGAACCCTCAAGGCGTTAAGTCCTATTCTATAGGATTCCAACCCAAATCCGCCAACAAAACCCTTGCTCGCAGCAGCGATTAAATCTCGGTGCCGCATTTCTTCCCGATCAAAAGTATTGCTTATATGAACGGCGACAACGGGCTTCGACATGGCACGTAGCGTATCGGAAATAGCCACAGACGTATGCGAATATCCCCCGGCATTAATAAGAATACCGACAACATCTGAAGACGCTTCTGCTTCTTGAAGCGCGTCTATAATTGCGCCTTCCAAATTGGTAAAAACAACTTTTATGTCTGATCCCAAACCTTTAAGATATACGTCTAAAGACTTGGAACCATAGTGCTCCGGCTCTCGTTTTCCTACCCAATTGAGGTTGGGGCCATTAATAATTAGAATCATTAGGCCCTCCATTTGGCAGCGCGTCTTTGTAAAAACGCAGCGGTGCCCTCTTTAAAATCCTCGGTGCCAAAAGCCGCGCCAAATTCCTTGATTTCAAGGGTCATTCCATCTTGATCTCCGTCAAAATAGGCATTGACACACTCGATTACCTTATGCACGGCACTGGGACTTTTGGTTCCAATTTTCGTTACGATTTCCTCACATCTAGAGAGCAGGTTCTCTTGTTCAACAACTTCATTCACCAATCCGTAATTCAAAGCAATATCTGCAGAAATCGCATCGGCTGTTAACAATAGTTGCAAGGCTCTTCCCTTTCCTATAAGCTGCACCAAGCGCTGGGTACCTCCGTAACCAGGGGGAACGCCCAGATTTACTTCGGGCTGCCCGAATTTGGCATTGGTACTGGCAATCCGCATGTGACAGGCCATTGCCAATTCGCAACCTCCGCCTAATGCAAATCCATTAACCGCCGCGATAACCGGTTTCGCGCTGCGTTCCAAGGTATTCATGACTTCATGGCCGTCGGCACTCATTTTTGTACCTTCCTCAACACCAAAATCAGCAAATTCAGAAATGTCGGCTCCTGCTGCAAACGCTTTGGAACCGGCACCCGTTAAAATTATTCCATGAACGTCTTCATTCGCTTGCGCGTCTAATACCGCCGCCTTAATTTCTTGCAACGTTGCTATATTCAACGCATTCATTTTGGTCTCTCTCTCAATCGTAATAACCAAAATGTTATTATTAACCCGAGTACTAATATTCATCATCGTTGTTTTATTTAATTGTTAACTGTACTTTCTATTACCCTTTTTATTTCCCTTTTTATTTCCCTTTTTATCCTTTACACAACACTATCAGAACACCCCCGCGAGCGAAGCGAGCACCCCATCAGCGAAGCGTCTCACCAGGCCGAAGGCCGTCCCACCGCGAGCGAAGCGAGCATCCCACCAGCGAAGCGTCCCACCAGGCCGAAGGCCGTCCTACTAGGCCGTAGGCCGTCCCACCGCGAGCGAAGCGAGCATCCCACCAGCGAAGCGTCTCACCAGGCCGAAGGCCGTCTAGCCGCGAGCAGAGCGAGCTCCCCCCGCGAGCAGAGCGAGCTCCCTCCCGTCCAGATTCAACAACCAATCAAAGGCACAACGCTCCGGATGTGGCATCATTCCAAAAACATTCCGTCCCTCATTGCAGATCCCCGCAATATTCTCTAAACTTCCGTTCGGATTGGCTTCCCCCGAAACCGTACCGTCTATTTCGCAATATTGAAATAGTATTTGATCGTTTGCTCTTAATGATTCCATGGTACTTGCATCGGCATAATAGCGCCCTTCCCCATGTGCAATCGGTATTTTCAAAACCTGAGCTTCGTTTAACGTTTGGGTGAGTTCGGTGTTTGTTGTGGCCGTTTTCAAATACACATTTTTACAAACAAACTTCATAGAATCATTGCGAAGCAAGGCTCCAGGCAACAAACCACTTTCTGTTAAAACTTGAAATCCATTGCAAATACCCATTACAAAACCTCCCGCGGCAGCGTGTGCTTTTACAGACTCCATAATAGGACTCAATTTAGCAATGGCACCACTGCGCAAATAATCCCCATAACTGAATCCACCCGGAATGAAAATATGGGTACAACCCTGCAAATCTGTATCTTTATGCCAAAGCTCAAGTACTTCTGCTTCAGGGTTTTGACGCAATGCGTTTATAAGATCTTGGTCGCAATTGGACCCAGGAAAAATGACCACTCCAGCTTTCATAGGGCAAATATACAATCTGATATTTACTTTAAGCGTGCTACGCCGCCCTTCGTTTTGTATCTTTGAAGGTTAAAGATTCCAACCAAACATGAAAATAACCACTTTACTTTCTCCTTCGATGTTCGAATCCAGCATCAACGAAGTACAAAATAAAATCGTCGTGGTAATTGATATCTTGCGAGCTACAAGCACCATGACCGTAGCAATGGAAAACGGAGCCAATGCGCTTTTTCCCGTTAAAGACGTTGAAACCGCCTCGCGTGCAAGTTCTTTCTTCTTGAAGGCGGGTGAACGCAACGGCGAGAAAGTAGATGGCTTTGACTTAGGAAATTCCCCAAGAGAATTTACCGCCGATATGGTTGGAAATCGCGATATTGTTATGACCACCACGAACGGCACCCGCGCCATTTCCATGTCCGAAAATGCCCAAATCGTCCTCGTGGCCTCTTACCGGAACATCCAGGCAACTTTAGACTTCCTTGAAAGTCAAAAACAAGAGGTCGTGCTCTTTTGTTCCGGTTGGAAAGACGTAGTGAATACCGAAGACACCCTATTCGCGGGAGAGCTCGCCGTAAGGTTGCATCAATTAGGCTTTGAAATCGATAACGATGCCACCTATATCGCCATGGCGCTATACGAACAGCATCGAAACAATCTCTTTGACATTATTCAAAAGGCTTCTCACGCGCAACGAATTCATAGTTTAAACGCCGGTGAAGATTTAAAAATATGCCTTGCCCGCGATACCTTTCATCATGCCCTGCGTGTTATTGACGGCAAAGTAATTATCTAGATCCTTCCTTATTATAAAAAGGTAGCTGCGTCACGAATAGGCTCTCGCAAAGTACAGTTTCCCCTCTTTTACGTATCTTTGCACCATGAATCGCCCTGTTAGAGTGTTGATTGCTAAAGTAGGTCTCGACGGACACGATCGCGGTGCTAAAGTAATTGCTGCTTCACTGCGCGATGCCGGCATGGAAGTCATTTACACCGGTTTAAGACAAACGCCTGAAATGGTTGTTCAAACTGCCCTCCAAGAAGACGTTGATGCCATAGGTGTAAGCATCTTATCTGGAGCTCACAATACGGTTTTTCCAAGAATCTTGCAACTCATGAAAGACCAAGGATTGAACGATGTGCTTCTTACAGGTGGTGGCATTATACCCGATAACGAAGCCAGCGCACTTAACGAACTGGGTGTTGCCCGTTTGTTTCCTCCGGGTACCGATACTTCTGAAATTGCGGGTTATATCCAAGATTGGGTAAAAACCCATCGTTCTTTCTAAGCAAGATCCCGATTCAAACGCTGCACTTAATCTTCGCATTGCGTAGGACCTGAACTTCCCCTTATGCCGATACTGCTTTTTGTTCGTGCAGAAATCCTTCCATGAGCACTATCGACTTGTCAATTCCCTCTAAAACAGGTACTTCCTCGTCTTTTTTCCAAACGCCCAAAACAAAGTCCACCTGTTTCCCTCTTGGGAAATTATTTCCAATGCCAAACCGCAGGCGCGCGTATTGCTGCGTCCCTAGTGAAGCATCGATACTTTTTAGTCCGTTGTGACCACCGTCGCTGCCCTTCACTCTTAATCGTAAGGCCGATAAATCAATGGCCAAATCGTCTAAAACGATCAGCACATGCTCCAATTTTATCTTATGTTGCTGCATCCAATATGAAACCGCCTTTCCCGAAAGATTCATATAGGTATTGGGTTTTAGCAAATACACGATCTTCCCTTTTATACGTACTTGACACATCCATCCGTGTTTAACGGCTTCGAATTGACCCTCGTGTTTCTTGGCAAAAGCATCTAATACATCGAAGCCTATATTGTGTCGGGTTTTATCGTATTCCGTTCCTGGATTGCCCAATCCAACCATTAAAAAACTCATGATACAAAATTAAACTTTTCTAGAGACGCCCCAATTTCCCATACTCACTAAAAAGCCCAAACTTGTGTTTAAAAGCAATACCAATACCACATCTTTAAGACGCAATGACACCGGATATACCATTTCAAAGGTTGCTTGTGTTGTAATTAATCCAAATTTTTGTTGGAGAATTATTAGGATTATTCCCAAAAACAAACCCAAAAAAGTTCCTAATCCTGCTACAAAAAAAGCTTCCCACCGAAAAATTTCAAGCGTTCTTTTGGGCCTTAAACCCATTGCATTTAGGATGTAAAGATCCTCCTTTTTATCAATGCGCATCATCCGCAATGCCCCGTATAAATTGAAGCTAATTAAAAGCAATACAAAAACCAACAAGGCAAATGAAAACCATTTTTCGGTGTTGAACATTTTATACATTGTTTCATTTTGCTCCTGTCTATTTAGGGCTTTCAGTCCCAAGGGGTTGAGCCGTTCGTTTAATTTCCCGAGAAAAGCATTGGGATCCCCCTTGCTTTTTATAGCAATGTAACTGATTTCGGTTTCTCTGCTGAATAATGCTCGGGTAACGTGAATGGGCACTATAACACTGCGTTCATTTTCTTCTGAGGACAGATGCACCATGGTTGAAATGCGCACAACCTCCTGGTTTAAAGTGGTTTGAGCGACATTGGTGCTGCTTCGGTCTGGTGTAAGCAATTCCAATCTTTGATCGGTATTGCCCACGTTTAAACTGTAAACCAAACCCTCCGAAAGCC
>JAULUW010000216.1:0-4943 GCA_032111345.1 Bacteroidia bacterium | reverse complement strand
ATCGCAATCTTATGGGGTAAGTGCACAATGGGGTTCTTACAGTGCCAATTATGCCACTCCTGATAATGTTGATCAGAAAATTAATGGGAAATCGTATGTTTCTATTGGAGGAGTTTACGAACATGTACTTAATTCTAGTGCGCAGTTTACGTTACCCATTCAATTTCAAATTGCACATTTTAATTCAGAACAAAGTTTTGGTGAATCGCAAATTATGACACATGCGGCCAATACGGTAAGCGTATTAGCAGGTTTGAAGTATTATACACATGACAAAGCATCTGTTTGGAGGCCTTTTGTTGCGGCAAATTTAGGTTACGAAGCTTATGTAAGTTCGAAGTATTATTTTAATGATGAACAGTCAGGTGATTTAGATTGGAAATCTAACCTAAACGCAAATATCCAGGCTGGAATCGGGTTGGAAACGGGTCTTAATATGAGGGTTGACCTGTTTGTCACGTATAATTTGGGATTATTAAATCGATTGGACCCTACGGAATTTGGTACATATAGGGATCAAATGTTGGGACTTGGATGTAACGTAGTTTTCTTTTAAAAATATCATGAAAAATATATATTTAACCATCTTGGCTTTCCTTAGTTTTTTAGGATTGGACGCACAATTCTTTCCTGCGGAGGGAATTGGATATCAAGCCATGTTATCAAAAGCAGAGACACTCACGTATGGGACTAAATTAAAACAGATTCCTATATCAAACAAAGAGATTAGTGTGCGTTTTGAGTTGCTTCAGAATGGAGCCGTGGTATTCAATGATGCACATGAATTGAAAACAGATATCAGTGGAATTTTCTCATGTATCATAGGCAAGGGTAACTCGTCACCAGCAGGTTTGCGTCTTTCAAGCCTTCCCTGGGGTCAAGATTCGATGTTGGTGAGGGTTTATGTAAACCAAGGGGAAGGCGAGGCCTTGTTTTCGGAGCAGAAACTTTGGAGTACGGCGTATGCTCTGTTTGCAGCAAACGCGGGTAGGGCCTTGAACGATAAAGATACTAATGCGCTGAATGAGATTCAGGTTTTAACCTTATTGGGAGATTCCATTAAGTTGAGTTTAACATCTGGTGGAATTTCTTTGAAGCCATGGACGGATGGCATAGTTAACAATGCAGCTGCTATTTTGGCTGAATCGAACCGAGCTAAAAATATCGAAACCACGTTACAGGGGCAGATTAGCAACAACGATACTAAAGTAGACAACAATACAAATGCATTAAGTGCTGCGACAGACAGCATTAATGTGCACAGAACGGAATTGAACCAAAATCGAAATAGCATTAATAAAAATCGCTCGGATATTGCTGCAAATAAAACGGACATTGCTGCAAACAATAGCGATATTACTGCGAACAAATTGGACATCGCTGCGAACAAAATGGATATTGTTTCGAACAAAACGGACATCGCTGCGAACCAAGTGGATATTGCAGCAAACAAAAACGATATTACGGCGATCCAAATGGACGTCGCTGCGAACAAAAGCGATATTACTGCGAATAAAACGGACATCGCTGCGAACAAAAGCGATATTACTGCGAATAAAACGGACATCGCTTCGAACATAACGGATATTGCTTCGAACAAAACGGACATCGCTACTAATAAAACAGACATTGCCGGCAACAAAATCGATATTACTGCGAACAAGACCAGTATTAAGAACAATTCCGACAGTCTTACAGTCCACAGAACGGAGTTGAATCAGAACAGGGGCGATATAGGTGAAAATCGCACGGACATTGCAAGCAATAACACAGCTATTGCTGCTAATAAATCTGATATTTCGAGTAATAAAACCGATATCGCTAAAAATAGCGCAGATATCGCGACACATGTAGCGGCAGATAAGGATACCGACAATACAAATGAATTAAGCGATTTAAGTTTCGATACGTTAACATCGGCATTAAGTTTGAGCAACCCCAAAACGGCCTCAAATTGGATAGATTTAAGTGGTTTGAAGGATAATCTCGGGGATCATACCGCAGTTAAGTCCTTGGACTTAAATGGAAATGTTTTAACCGATAACTCAGGAGATTCTATGATGATATTGGTTAAAGGGAATAATAGGGATATTGTCATTGAATCGGAAGATGAAATTTTTCTACGTACAATAAACAATCCAAACAATGCTACGCACGGAGATATTCAATTGGAATCTAGTGATGACATTTTTCTTGATGCTGCTACTGATGTGCATATTGATGCCTATGATGATATAGAAATCACTACCGAAAATAACGATATAAGAATATCTAGTGGGGATAAATTATATTTAAACTCGGTGGATGATTTAAACATCAGTAGCGGTGAAGATATCGATCTTTCAAGTGTAGAAAGTATTAATCTGGATGCAACAGAGAATGTTTATTTAAATGCTATGCAGGATATAAGATTATCGAGTGGTGATAGTTTTTCAACAGAAATACGATCTGGAAATGATTTGGAATTGGCTACATTCGGAAACAAGAGGGTTAAAGTGACTGCGGGGTTTGATTCGTACACATTGCCTAACAAAAAGGGGGGTCAAGGAGCCTTTTTACAAGGTACAAGTTTTGCAAAGGGTGTATATATGACCAATTGGAGTGCTTATAAGTTGCCCACAACTGATGGAACAACAGGTCAAACGCTTACAACCGACGGAAGTGGAAATGTTACATGGAGCAGCACTAGCAGTGGTGGAGCTGATAAATTAGATGATTTAAGCGATGTTCAAATAGGCGGTACGGGATTTGGCACAGCAGGAAATACAGGATACACTGAAAGAAGTATGGCAATTGGGACCCTCCCAAGCAATGCTAATGGGGCTATTTACAATGTTGCTGTTGGTCCATTCGCAATGAGCAAAATTACCACAGGGGATTATAACACGGCGTTGGGTAATGCAAGTTTAAATAGTTTAACTGAAGGTAATTTTAATACAGCTGTAGGTCTTGGTGCAGGATATTCCATAACCACGGGCACTGGTAATACCATTCTTGGGGCCGAATCCGGGTACGCAATTACAACCGGTTCTAAAACGACCGCATTGGGTAATGAGGCAGGTGTTAATATTACTACGGGTGGTTCTAATACCGTAGTTGGTTACAGTGCTGGGCAAAGTATTACCACCACATATTCTAATACTGCTGTGGGTCAGGGGGCAATGAAGAATAACGATGGCAGCAATAACACCGCAATTGGTAATACAGCCTTATTCCAGAATAAAACCGGAAACCAAAATGTGGCTTTAGGTTCCGGAGCAGGTAGCGCTTTAATGGGTAGTTACACAACATCACTTGGAACGGGAGCGGGTTCTGGAACAGGTTCAACGTTTTCAGGTGATAATATTACACTTATAGGTTGGGCAGCACAGCCAAATTCTGCGAGTTCTAGCAATGAAATTGTGCTTGGAAATAGTTCCGTAACCCAATTATATTCCAAAGCCACATTCAACGGTGCCGCATTTAATACGAGTTCGGATAGGAGATTAAAAAGAAATATTAAATCCGTTACACATGGTATTGAAAAAATAATGGCGTTGAATCCCGTTGAATATGAGAAGAAAAGACACATGGAAGCGGAGAATTTTGACATTAAAGAATATGGTTTTATCGCACAAGAACTTCAAGAACAATTACCAATAATAGTAACCACAGGGGCTGACAAGGACCAAACTTTAGCAGTTAATTATATGGCTTTAATTCCCGTTTTAACCAAAGCGACTCAAGAGCAACAGGTTCAAATTGAAGCGCAAAAAACTACAATTAATGCACAGCAAGAACTTATTAAAGATCTTATAAAACGCGTTGAGGCACTAGAGAAAAAGTAATTCTCGTTATTTATTCCTTATTTTCGGGCTCTCTTGTGGGAGCCCGTTTATATTATACATGTTTAGAAAATTAATTCAAATCGCCATTGTTGCTGCGCTATTCGCTTGTCAACAGGATATTGCTATTAGCGATTCTAAATATTTAGCGGAAAACTGTCAATCTGCGGATAGCATAATCGATAGAGTTTCAGAAAATCCCCAGCAATATAAACCCTCTGTTTTGTCTAATGCACTGATTCGATTTTATTTTAAAGGTCACAAAGCAGAAGCACGAACTTTATTATCAAGATGGAAACAATCTGAATCGCTAAAAAAAGCACCCAATTTTGCGGGTTTCTTAGTTACGGATTTAGGGTACTTTCACCTTTGGGAAAACCAATTGGATAGTTGTAATTATTACATTAAAGAGCGTGAAAAAATCAAAATGCAAGACTCGTTAAATCAACTTGCTTTTTTCAATCTAAAAGGTTCTTATTTCTATGTAGGTGCAGATCTTAGGCAAGCGCAGATAGAATTTTTAAAAGGCTTTACATTAGCCCGTAAATATAAGGCCAACTCATATATTGAACAATTTTCAGTAAATATGGGTGCAATTGCTTTTGAGCAAAACCAATTTGGCAGCGCATCCTATTATTTTTCGAATGCCTATGCCATTTTAAAAGCAGATAACAGGAAAAACAATGTTTTAATTAACAATCTTGCCGCTTCCTTAATCAATGAAGACAAAGCCGTCGAGGCAAAAGCCTTTTTAGAGCAGTTATCCGAAGAATTAATATTGGATAATATGGAATACCAAGGGATTCTTACCAAGTTGAATTATATCGATGTATTAAACAATCTTGGACATTTAGATTCTACTCGTCGATTTCTTACTTCTATTGATTATTCAAAGATACCGAATTCATTACAAGGACATTTTTTATCGAGTTATTTGAACTATATTAAATACTCGAATTGGGTCGACCTTGCTGTGTTTTTAGAAGAATTTGAAACGGAGATAAAACGGCATCAAACAATCATTCTCACCAAGTTTGGAGGTGGATTGGTGAAGTTGGTTGAACAGGACCCGCGCTATTTTGAAGTTTTCGGATTGGATACATTGAGTTCGGTTGAACG
>JAULUW010000215.1:0-21306 GCA_032111345.1 Bacteroidia bacterium | reverse complement strand
CATTGCGTGGAATCGTTGATGCTGAACCCTGCTTTCGGCAAATCGTAAACCCGAAGGGTACTGTTAAACGTATCTTTACATCCAAACGCATTGCTTGCAATTAAGGATATATTGCGCGTTCCATACGTTTTGTAGGCAATTACTGGATTGGCGTCTGTACTGCTCGTATCTGCAAAATCCCATGCATAAGTCAAACTCGAATTCGGCGATCCTGATTTACTTTGTTGATTAAAGCTGAAGGAATTATTATTAACACATTGGGCACTGTCGACGATGCCAAATTGTGCCAAAGGTTTGGGATTGATGTTTACATACAAGGTATCTTTCAATATGCACGATGTAACGCTCGTAACCGTGTAAATAATTTGAAATCTGCCGGAATCCGGATACGTATACTGCGGAATACTATCTGTTGAACTCTCCGAATTACCGAAATCCCAAAAATGCGAAAAACTTTTATTTGCACTATCTGCAGTTAAATTAGAAATGATAATGGGATTACCAATACAGAGGTTTGAGTCTGCAAGCTCAATTTTAGTATCTATCCCAGAACAAGAATTTTGCGCCTTAATGTTATAAAAACTTCCCAAAAAAATACTGGTACATATTAATATTTTAATAGAATTAAAGAATAATCTTGGCGTTCTTATTGGCTTCATATATGCTTAACTTTATAAAGTTCAAATTTTGACAAGCAATATTACAAATTTATTCTTGTTTTGTTGACATGTAAGTGATTATCCCTAAGGTAGTAATTTCAATCCTGCAGGTAAAATCCCAAAAAAATGAATCCCCATGACCCAAAATTGAAAGCGGATAAAATAATATCCCTAATATTGTACAATAACCATGAACTACACGGTCGATAAAATCCTATCTGGGTGCCTTTTACTATCAGGATTTTCTATATTATCCTTCTCTACGTTGAACGCTCAGAACCTGCAATTTCGCCAGGCATTTGCCCAAAGGACTTTAAGCAATCCTGGTTTAATAGGCACAGGGATCCTAAATGATGCGCATGCGGCACGCATAAGTTCAGGCACTCGAGCGCAATGGCTTGGATTGGGTAAGCGTTTATTCTCACAAGCACTTTCCATTGATGCCCCTATTGGGAAAACCAACGCCGCATACAGTGCAGGCGTATTTACCACCGATTTAATATCTGGTTCTGAGGGGAAGTCCAAATATTCACATATTTCCGCCCACTTAGGATATGCATACGATTTGAAAATTGGCAAAAACACCTACTTAAAAACAGGACTTATGACGCAATTTTCATCGTTGAGTTTTGGAACCGAACGCTTTTTTTGGGAAGACCAAATCAATGCAGCAAATACGGGATTTGTAAATCCAACGGAAGAGCCCAATGCCAGTTTAACAAAAAATGTATTTCATGCATCGGCTGGTATGATGCTTTATGGCACAAAAGGATTTATAGGGGTAGCTGCATTCAATATCAATGAACCGGATATTTCGTTTTTTGAAGAGGGTGGACAAAAAATCCCCTTAAATATCCAATTACAAGCAGGGTATTCCCTCTACCAGTCTGAAGCGGGTATGCAAATCATGCCCACCGTTTACTATATGATACTCCCAGAGTCACATTCAAGGTCTTTGATGCTCAATGGATTAAAAGATAACTTTAGAATGGGCATAGGGATACAAAATACAGCCGCTTATTCTCAACAAGCTTATGCATTGAACTATTATTTTGGTGCGCGATACGACCGTTATTACGTAGCGTATTCTAACGATTGGAATTTATCTGTGAAGAATTCAGGATTGCCGCTTACTCACGAAATCTCAATTATTATTTTCCCATATACAACCGTTGATCAAAAAAGACCCAATCCCTTTCCCGAATATTAATAGGGTTAACTTCCAATATTAATATTCAAACCCACAGCTAGAACTTGCTTGAATTGCAATCTGGGTCCGGTGCGCTCACCCAATTCATCCAAAGCAATTTGGATATCGTCGTCATATACAAAGTGCAAAATCAGATTGGTACTGATAAATTCATTCACTTGTAAATTAAAGGTATTTTCAAAATCGACGTCGATATTTCCAGCGTTTACCAAGTAGTTAGAGAATAGAACCACACGACTTTGCAGTCCTACGTTTTTTACAATTCGGGGTTCATTATATTCTATACGTATCGAACCACCCGCCTCTGATCGGGTATTCTTACCTAAAGTGGTATATTCCCCAGTTGTGTAATCGAACTCACCGGCCTGGACGCCATAAGCACCTTGATTGGCAAGATTCTGGTTTAACACGATCGTGTTTTTACTGGTTACAGGACCTAAAAACACACTCAATTTAGAACTCGGTACAAAGTCGAATCCCAAGGAACCCATAATATAACCAGGAGATAAAAATTCCGATATCGGATCAACGTCTCCTAAATTATAATATCCAGGTTGGAACTGAGACCCGAAAGATAATAAACCTGTATAAAACCATTTATCATTGGCACGAAGGCCAAATTTCGTTGCTATTTCCAATCGGTCGTCGTTCTTAAACCATTGACCTTCCCTACCTTGTAGCATAATACCATAACCGGCATTCATGTTTGATTCCCAGTTGAATTTCTCACTGCTATAAAGCAAATTCAGACTCAAAGATGTAGAAATGGCAATGGAGTTTTCACCACCACCCTGCCAATTCGAAAATTGTGCTTGGCTTGTGCTGATGATGGAATTCCCCCCGAAAGTCCATTGCCCCGAACTGGGTTCATCATAAGGTTCGTAATCATCCCATTTAGAAAATCCCGTTTTGGGTCCGTATTTCAAGAATGCCTTACTTAATGCATCGCCTTGCTTTTTAACAGGAGGTAAACTTAAGCCATTACCCATTAATAGCGTGGGAAGTAACAGACAGCTAAGGGCTATTTTTAGTTTCAACATCTTTCGAAGCTTACGCAAGTATAAGTCCATTACCCGTTTAAAACAAACTTCGATATATCTTTAACCTTGCTGCATTTGCAAAATTGTATTCGCAATTAATAAATATAGCCTTCATTTAGCGCTTATACATGCGCTGATAATACATTTTGTGCATGGTGTTCATTCCTTCATCGTCTTCGGATTTCCCTTTGAACGCACGTAAATTATAGGTTAACTGAACCATTACATAACGCGTTAAAACCGTTGTTCTCACATCTTCAAAATAGGTTTCATTTACGTTTCTGATAATACTTTGATTTTGATTCAACAAATCATAAAACTGCAATCGAAAGTCCCACTCGTTTTTCTTTCCAAATTTGCGACCCAAACTGGCATTCCATAAGTAAATAGATTGATCGAAGTTAGCTTGAAATCCGCTGTATAACTGATGATTGATATCGGTATTGATGACCCATTTCCCTTTTGGCATCCAATTTACTTGAAGGCCTGTGCGCTGAATCCAATAGGTTTGGTTCAAACTACTCTGCAATGTGTTCACCACTTGATTGTAAGAAGTGGCACTGCTGATATTAAAATCGATACGCTCACTGATATTTGAACCTAAACCCAAATCAAGCGTAACACCAGGGTTCTTGCTTGTATTCCGACGTGGTTCCGCATCGTCAATTTGAATTAAACTGGGCGTCTCACGATAATCAAAAGACAGTCCTGTATTTAAATTAGCCTTACCTTTCAAGACAGGTCGCGACCAGTTCAAACGACTTCCGATATTAAAGGCTCCATCTAAGTTTACCGGTTTTGAAAGTTGCGTTCCCGGTCTTAAAATATAGGCGGAATCTCCGCTCGGAACCCGAATACCCGCGCTACCAGAACTAGCGATTTGCGTTAATGTAGTTAGTGCGTTGTTGGTAGCTGTGCCCCGAATAAAGGCAAAAAACATACGACCAGATTTTGCATCCATATTAAAATAACGGGTGAATAATCGATGCTGATAATCTTGTTTTAGATTGGGATTTCCTGTTGTTAATTGCAAGGGATTTGAATTGTTTATTACATCCTGCAATTGTGTTACAGAAGGTGCATTGTTAGACGTTCTGTAAAAAAGTCGGATCCCATTTGCTCCTTTTTTACCTGTTCTTATGGTTAATTGAGGTAATACTGAAAAGAAGGGCCTGTTTATATCCAATTTATTAGGAAATTCTTGTACGCCGTTTAAATAAGCCCATTGTGCATCCACCCCAATGTTTATATCTACATTATTCTTTTTACGTTGCAAACGCATCCCTCCGGCATGTCTGCTATATCCATTCTGAAAACGGCTCGATAACAACGTGTCAAGAACCTCATAAGAACCGCCTAAATACCTCGGAGTGTAGTTTAATCGATCGCTGTTATTCTGATTTATATTCATTTCATAAGTGAATAAAACACTGTAAAAAGAATCTATCGACTCGGTAAACTCTATTTCTGTAGCCAAACCATATACCCCTTGATCTAATTGGGTTTCTTGCTGTCGGATTGTGGAATCATTCATTCTATAAAGACGATTGTCTAATAAAGACAATCCTCCAGAAGCATTATAACTGGGGATCAATTCGATGGCCAAAGAGCGGCCTCTCTTATCAAAGGCATGTAGATAGTCGATTTCAAAAGCCCCGTTCAAACCATCGGTATTGCTACTGAAAACATTGTTCATCAAACTGATGAGTGTCGCATAATCTGCAGTTTGGGAAAGTCCAAAGGTCGGCGTTTTTTGTTCCGATTGCTGTAAAGTCAATCGTGGCTGCATGATAATACGGTCATTCGTATCGATGTTCCATTCCAAGCGCGAACTGAATCGATGTTGTAAATTGGTGTTTCGTTGTTCGGCCGCCTCTGTATAGCGCAGACCAAAATCATTGCTTGCGCCACCCGTAATAAAAACCCTATCTGTATTGCTGTTATTGGTATTTACGGCGTTGCTAAAAAAGTAACTGCCACTCACATTCCATTTTTTGCCCCACTTATCCGCATAATTCAATCCCATAAGTGTGGATTGCGTAATGCCCTCATTTCCCGAAACAAAAAAATCACCCATTCCGCGGCGCCCAAAATTTCCACCGCCAAAAGATCCGGATATATCATCAAATGAGAAATTCTGTTCATTTATATTATTCGATTGAAATAAAATTGACAGCCTTCTATCCCCATTAAAGGTATTGTAAGTTGCTCCCGTTTTGTATTTGGTGGCATCACCCGTACCTTCAATTGATTGGCCCAAACCGCCATAAAATTTACCAAACTGACCGTTTTTAAACCCTGTTTTGGTAATTATATTCATGGTTTTAGTGGTATTGCCATCGTCGAAGCCCGTAAATTGACTTTGCTCTGATTGCGCATCGTAAATTTGAATTTTCGAAATCGCGTCGGCAGGCACATTCTTTAAAGCCGCTTTGGGATCTTCCCCAAAATACGGCTTGCCATCTACCAAAACCCGAACCACTTTCTCTCCCTGGGCTTCTATCTCTCCATTTCTTTGCACAACACCCGGCATTTTTCGGACCAAATCTTCGGCACTGGCATCGGGATTTACTTTATAATTAGAAGCATTTACTTCGGCGGTATCGCCTTTCATTTCAATGGCTTTCGTCTTAATTTCTACCGCTTCAATACGTTCCTCTTGTTTCAATAAATTAGTAGTTCCTAAATCCAAACTAACCCCGGCATCCCCGCGTTGCATCTCAGGCTTAATAAGGTTGATCGCCGTTTCAAATCCCGAAGCACCTGCACGCAAAACAACTCGCGACTCACGCAAATTAATTCCTTTCTCACGCAAACTTTGAAATGCGTCCTTGGCTATTACGGCGGAAAATTGCCCTTCCGAGTTCGTTTGACTTTCTAAGAATGCCTTTTCTTGGTCGTTGATCCAACTGAGTAATATATTTTTACCCACCAAATTTTCTAGCGTATCCGTAGGCAAAACGTATAAACGCACCGTTGCATTTGCGATTCCTTTGCCTGTTGCATCCATCACGTTACCCTGAACGGTAAAACGCATGTTCCCAAACCCTTGAGCTATTAATGGCATACTTGCGATTAAGCTCAACACACTAAAAAGAAATTTTTTCATTAAAAAAAACGCAAGATACCTCTTTAAATTACAATTAAATAAAAGTAATCGACTAATTGATAGGCAAAAACGAACAATGTGGATAAGGAGGACTAACCTTTTTACAAATTTTTTGTTTCTGAAAGGGTGGACTCTATAAGCGTTGTTTTCCCCCATCAACTTTTCGAAGCCAATCCGGCTATTGATGCGGCTCCTAATGTCATCATCGTAGAGAGCGATCTGATTTTCAATCAGTACCAGTTTCATATTGCCAAACTGGTATTCCACCGAATGAGCATGATGCGTTATGCGGAATCACTAATGAAAAAAGGCATTCCAGTGAGGTATATCAATGCCCAGTCCCCCTTAAGTAATGCCAAAAATCTGTTTCAAGACCTGTGTAAATCCTATACCACTATCCACGTAATTGAGCCCGAGGATGATTGGCTCAGCCGACATATCCGCGCAGGTTTGAAGGGCTGCAGCGTGGATTTAAAAATTCACGCCAATCCTAATTTTATTACGCCTATTGCCGAAGGATATCAGTTTTTTGATCAAAAAAAGCGCTATTTCCAAACTGACTTTTATGCTTTCCAACGAAAACGATTGGATATTTTAATGGATGAAAATCAAAAACCGCTCGGTGGGAAACTCACTTACGACTCCGAAAACCGCAAAGCGTATCCTAAAGAACATGCATTCCCTCAAGTTTCATTAGCACCATTAAATGGGGATTACCAATTAGCCAAGTCTCATATTTTAGCCCATTACCCAAACACTTGGGGAAGCCTTTCTCATTTTGAACAAGAGGGTTATTTTTATCCCAGCAACCACGAAGAAGCACAAACTGCGTTTGAGCAGTTTTTAAACGAAAGACTCCTAAATTTTGGAGAATTCGAAGATGCATTTGGCAAGCATCCTAATGAACATTTCCTGTATCACTCGGTGCTCACTCCAGCCCTGAATATCGGGCTTATCAGTCCGGAATATATCGTTTCTCGCACCCTTGATTTTGCACAATCACATCAAATTCCCATTAATTCAACAGAGGGATTTATCCGACAAATAATTGGTTGGAGAGAATTCATGCGTGTCGTGTACCACCGCGAAGGCCGCAAACAACGCTGTTCTAATTTCTGGAATTTCAACCGTAAAATACCCAAATCCTTCTATAACGGTACTACGGGCATCGAGCCGGTAGACACCGTAATCAAGAAAGTATTGGAAACGGGCTATGCACATCATATTGAACGGCTTATGGTACTGGGGAATTTCTTTTTATTGTGCGAATTTCACCCCGATGAAGTCTACCGTTGGTTCATGGAACTATTTATCGATGCCTATGATTGGGTTATGGTGCCCAATATTTACGGGATGTCTCAATTTGCCGATGGGGGAATTATCACCACCAAACCCTACTTTTCGGGCTCCAATTACATCATAAAAATGTCAGACTTCCCAAAGAAAAAAGAACCTTGGCATCAAATTTGGGATGGACTTTTTTGGCGTTTTATTCAAGAAAATCGACAGTTTTTTCAGCAAAATCCGCGTTTAGGGATGATGGTCATTACCTTCGATAAGATGTCAGAAGAAAAAAAAGCCGAACATATTAATACCGCCAATCAATTTCTGGCACAACTTGATGCCTCCGATATTTAAAGCCTTTCTTGTTAATTCATTCAATTGGTTATATTTGTAGCGAAAACGAAACATTATGAAAAAGTATTTATTTGGATTTGCAGCAGTTATCGCCCTAGGGTTTTCTGCTTGCGGAGATGATGAACCAACTACTGGCGACAAAACCAGCACCAGCCCTATCGTTGCAAAATGGGAAGTTACCGATTTGAGCAATCGCGTTCAAGATAGTATGACCAACGGCATGCTTTTGGATACCTCCATTAACATTCCTTACGTAGCAGGTGAAATGATGATTGAATTCAAAGCAGATGGCAAGGCGATCACTACCACTAACGACGGTGGAACTATAGAAATGGATACTGCTACTTATACATTCAACGCTCCTGTTTTAAAAATTTATGAAGATCCTACCGATATGACGGACTATCAAGAATTTGATGTAACCTTCAGCGGTTCGAATGTAACCTTAAAATCTAAACCTATGTATGAAGTTATTGATTTTAGTGGATTGCCATTAACGTTAAAAATAACTACTACCGTTAACGGTAAGAAAATCTAATATTGAATTTCTAAAAAAAACAAAAAAGAGCTGCCCAATGGGCAGCTCTTTTTTATTTAATTCGGTTTGCTTTTTACAACGTAAAAACCACGGTTACAAGAATCATTCTAGGTGCATAGATGCGATAACCTGCGGGTCTCGCCGCCACTACATGTTGACTGTTGAGGAGGTTTTGAGTACTAAGCTTGAACATCCAATAAGATGTTTGGTAAGAAGCGCCTAAATTATGTACCCACGATGCGGGCAAATCTGGTGTCCCAGAACCTGCGATACTTCTGCGAGCAGCTTGGTAAACCGATTGAGAAAATACCTGATAGTTATTATGCGAATATCCCACCACAATACCGCCTTGTATTTTAGGAACATACGGCAACTCATCGTTTACCTGTACATCGTTCCACTCTTCAAAATCACTTTGAAAGGAATCCGTAAAACGGGCATCGGTATAGGTAGCATTTGCACTGATTTCAAATCCTTTATACTGATATCCTGCGCGTGCTTCAATACCCTGAACCAATGCGGCACCCCCATTGAACATATCGCCTGTTCCTGTACCGCCGGAAGCGGCCATATCCGAACCTAATAAACGTTCATATCGACTGTGAAAAGCGGTTAATTGAAGCGGTAAACGGGCGTGTTTGATTCCCAATTCGCTATTGGTACTGCTTTCTGGAAGTACGCCCTCCGTTGCTCCTGCAGGAGTAAAACCTTTGTGTAAACCACTAAAGGCAACCCAATTTCCAAATGCTTTATTCAAGGAAATTCCAGGCAAAAGCACCCGGGTAGGATTGCTGATTACCACCATATTATCGTCATTGCGATCTGGATTTGCATTGCCAAATTCAACCCGATAGGTACGGATTTGCTCTGCCCTTAAACCGGTTTGCAAGGTCCAACCGGCAAAGCTTCCCGTAGCTCTGTAGTACCCGCTTTGCGCAGCAGCCCAATCAATTCGGTTGCCAGCAGCCCCTTTGGCTCCATAACTCAATAATTGCAACTCATTGCCCATTGAAAATTTATCTGTCCATTGAAAACGATCTTCCCCATCACTGTGCAAGCGCAGACCCGCTTCATGGGTAATCTTTACCGCCTTCAGATCATGGGTATAGGTTCCTCTGAATTGAATGCCTTGGCTGTAATACTCGCGGTTATTGGCTTTGATATCGGCTATTGCAGAGTCACCGCCACGACCGTCTATGGCAGCAAATTCGCGCGCATATTTGCTTGGATCCATGAGAATATCCGCAATACCAACAGCCCCATTTCCTGCTTTAACTTTATCTAATTTATACCAATTTCTGTTGATTTGATGGCGGTAAATATCTGTTCTAAACCAGCCTTTCTTCAGATTTAGGGTATATGAAAAACGCCCCATCAATCGATCCATGAACATGCTGTCGTTCATAGCTCCTAAATATTGTTTCTGTGGAAATGCTAGGGCATCATTGAGACTCAAACCTAGATAAGTTTGGTTGGAACGCTCTTGGGTTCCCCCAATCACTACTTCTAAATGATGAATGTCTTTTTCATCGAGATGGTGTCCTATTTTCAAATATCCATCCCGGAGTAAATACCCACCGGCAGCATTGCCATTAAATTCCTTGAATCCGGCAGCACCGCTCTGATTAATCGCCAAGCCGATGGAAGTTCTTGGTGCTATTTCAAATTCGCCAACAAGAGCATGTCGGTTTTGTCCGAAATTCCCCCAAGCCGTAGATACTTTCAAATCGTTTACCTCATCCAATACGGGTGTTACCATATTAATAGCGCCACCGGTAGTTTGGGGACCGGTTATTAGTTGAGCCGACCCTTTTAAAATTTCAATGTTTTGATATTTCCACATTGCCGGTGTGTAGTAGGCCGCTGGAGATGAATAGGGAGCAGGGGAAGTTAAAACCCCATCTTCCATGAGGGTAACGCGGCTGGATCGCAATACGCCCGTTCCGCGCAAACCTACGTTCAAACGAAGCCCCCAACCGTCTTCTTGTTGGGTGTATACCCCCGGTAAAGTTTGAAGAATCTGATTTCCATCTACCTGATCAAAACGACGCAACTCCTGTTCGCGGAGTAAAACTTCTGAACCACTTAAATGGGCCACTTGACCCACATCTTTACGGGGCGCTAAGATGGTAACCGATTCCATTTCCACAGGGGCAACGGCACTCCCATTTCCTAGGATACCGGTATCTTTACTGCTTTGTGCGTTCAGCAAATTCATTGCCGAGCAAAGTAAAACAGCAGTAATTTTGGAATATTCGAAATTCATGTGCTTATTTAGATTGATTCTACGTAAGCGCAAATCTAGTTTCAATTTAGACTAATTCCAAATAATTTCAATAATATCAAAAATTAAGCTGTGCTTGTATGCGCATAAAGCGACCCACTTGGCGGTTATCTTGTTTAGAGAAGTCCTCATAACGCCTATCGGCGATATTGTATGCAGCTACCAATTCAAAGTTTTTAAAGGGAATCCACTCTACCCCAAATTCTGTTTCTTTCACTTCATAGGAACGCGCATCTCTCTCGTGTTTCTTACCACCATCGTAATAGGTATATCTGATAAAAGGGTGAATAATTTGCCCTTTAAATTGCCATTGATAGTTCAACATTATATAACCACCTTTTAAGGGACTAATTTCAATGGAATCGGTAATTTTATTAAATTCAGGACCTTCACCAATATTGTATTCTGCTTGAATACCGAAAGGCTTCGGATACAATACAAAACTTGCTGCTGCACGTTGATCGTTGTACGTTAAATCGGAAAGGGCTTTTACCCCGCTGCTAACACTGGGCAAGGTAAATTTACCTTGGTACGCCTGAGCACCCGCTTCTAAAATTTGGTTTCCTAAATTAAAAGGCCAAGTAAAACGCAGCACTTGATGCAAGGAATTGTTCAATTCGGGTCTATTGGCATTTTGACCGTTATAGACTCCATACCCAAAGCATCCGTAGTCTCCAGAACCTTTCAATCCTAACTTCACCAAATCAGATAATAACTTCCTACGTTTCACGGGTGCCCAATACAAAAACACGCCTAGATCACGCTCGTTAGATGAACCACTGTTTAAGGCATCGTCGCGATCTAGATTCAATCGATTTTGACTGCTTTGCATATTAATAAAGCCATAAGGGGTTTTGCTCTGTCCGAAACGCAAACGCCATGAATTGTCTTCTACCAAGCCCAAGTCGAAGTAGGCATCACGCACCTGAGCGTAATGAATATTCGTTGTACTTGTACTACTCGCAAAATCAAGTTGTACATACATAAACATACGAGGATGTACCATACCTGCCACTCTTAAACGATTTCTGCGGATAAAAAAGCCATTCCCCGCACCGATACTTTTATCGCATTGCTCACACGTTAAATCTGGATTCGTTTCAAACAGACGGTTGTAACGCAATTGGATATAGCCTCCTAAGGACACTTTTTCGAACCAGGCCAATTGCTTGGCTTCTTTTAGGGTTGACTGGGTAAAATCTGCCAATCTCGGCTGAAAACCCAATTCTGCGGTAGGTGGAAGCACTAAGGTGTCCATTTCTGCTTTTAAACCCATTACGAAACAAGCCATACATAAAGCAATTATTACTTTTATGTTCTTCTTAAGTGTCTTTATCATTATCGAATTGTTACGGGCGCAAAATTGGGGGCAAAAAAAAACACTGCAATTAATGCAGTGTTTTCTTTGTGTTAACAAAATGTTACCTTAACGAACGATTAAATAAATCAAGCCTGCAAGTAGAGCCGAAACCGGTATTGTAATAATCCATGCGAACATCAAACTGCGCGTTACGCCCCAGCGCACCGCACTTAATCGTTTTGTTGCCCCCACACCTATAATGGATCCGGTAATGGTATGTGTTGTACTCACAGGAATTCCCATTTGCGCTGTTAAAAACAAGGTAATTGCACCCGCTGTTTCTGCACCTACTCCTTCCAAAGGGGTTACCTTGGTTATACGCGTTCCCATGGTTTTCACAATTTTCCAGCCCCCACTCAATGTACCTAACGCAATTGCCGTATAACAGGCCAAAGGCACCCAATTGGGAATTTCTTTAAAATCTATGATATCCCCATTGGCAATCATCGCTGCTCCTATAATACCCATTACTTTTTGAGCATCGCTGCCTCCATGACCTAAACTGAAAGCTGCAGACGATAACAATTGCAGTTTTTTAAACATATTCTGCATTTTCGCTGCTGTTGGATTTTTTATCTTTTCCACATAAAAATATACCAATGCAAAGACCCCAAACATGACCATCATGATATTCGTAAGCATGCGATTATCGGCTTTTGCCAAATCCTTTTTAAGGGAATTACCTGCGTCTATTTTGTACTTCGCAATAAATTTAGCTTCTTTTTCTGCTCCAAGCCCGAGAATAGCCGCTACCTGTTTAGCCGTTTGCTCTTCCCCTATTGAATCTAATTGTTCAAAGTAAACCGCTGAGGCTGCAAGTTTTACATCTGCGTCATCTAACAAAGCCTGCTTTGTAGCATCAAAATACGCATCTTTTTTTAGCTGTTCGTAATATAAAAACCGTTCGGCTACTTCGCGTTGTTTGTTGATTTTTACGTCAGATACATCCACGTTTTCCAAAATTTGTGCAACCACAAAATCACCACCCTTAGATTTATATTCAGCAAGATACGGCAGCGAAGCCTCAAAATGTTCTTTAGCTGTTTCGTAATTTACTTTGAGATGTGCATCCTCTGGATTGTTCTTAAGGGCCTTTTTGTAATAATCTACGCGATAGAATTTTGAAAGATTTTCTTCCAATTTTTGATCCATGAAATAGCTAAACATAAAAAACACTACCAAAGAAGACACAATCATGAAAGAAAGTCTACCCCAATAATTCTTTTTCAAAGTAACTAAAGTAATATACGCCGAAATCAGCATCCCCATAACAGGCGCCAAAACAATGAAATAGATGGTTTTCATGATTTTATCTGATGCCACAACATCCGACAAAGGCATCATGCCTTTTTCTGCAAACGCATGCATCAAAGCCGCACCCGCAAATCCACCTATTAAGGTGTGTGAAGAAGACGAAGGTATTCCATACCACCATGTAAGGAGGTTCCAGAAAATAGCTGCCACCAAGCCCGCTAAAATCACCTCTAAGGAGATGAAATTATTGACAACCGTTTTGCTAATGGTATTGGCTACTGCGTGATCTTTAAAGAGAAAAAAGGCACCAAAATTGAACATCGCCGCCCACAACACAGCTTGAAAAGGCGTAAGTACCTTCGTACTTACAATCGTAGCAATTGAATTTGCCGCATCGTGAAAACCATTGATATAATCGAATACCAAGGCCAATACGATGATTATTACAACCATTGTCATTGCCGTGTTATTATGCGTATTTCACAATAATCGTTTCGATAACGTTGGCAACATCCTCAAATTTGTCGGTTGCAACTTCCATTACCGTATACACCTCTCTGCGGCGTATGAGATTTTTAAAATCGTTTTCGTTATCGAATAATTCCTTGATACAACTATCGAAAATCTTATCCGCATGGTTTTCCAAACTGTTAATACGCACAATCGCTTCCATGATTTTCTCCGGACGCTTAAGCTCGCGCAATTGCATGATCACCTGACTTACCTCTTTGGCTCCTTCACAGATAACTTCCGCTAATCTGCGAATGCCCTCATCGTTTGGATTTACATCGTGAAAATGAATCTTCTTTACCGATGCGTAAATATAATCCACAACATCGTCCATGGCGGTCGTTAAGTAATGAATATCCTCACGGTCAAATGGCGTAATGAAATTTTTTCCCAACTCCTGGAAAATCTGATGGGTTACCTCATCATTGCGGTGTTCCAAATCTTCCATTTCGGTATGAATTCGGGCACGATTTGCGGGATCTGTTTCATTCACAAATTCCTTAAGTTTCTTGCCGATATCGGCTACGTTTTTACCTGTTTGCTCAAAAAGATTATAGAAAATCTTATCTTTAGGTAAGAAGATGCTAAAAATGTTATTCAGGGCCATGATGATTCAATTTCTCTGCAATATTAGAAACCTTATTTTAACAATTACGTAACATTGGGAGATTTAACACAATGATAATATACCCTATTTACAGCATGCCTTCAATCCTGCTTTTCCTTTCAAGGGATTCATAACAAGCTTTCGAGGCTTGATTTTATGGGCCTCTTCATACAGATCCCATGCCTTATTCACCTTCAAATTCTTATAAACTGAAACACCCCGACCCGGCCATTGCACCTCTACTTGCGTACATGCAACAGCAGCCCCCAAACCGACTTCCAATTCCATGCTGTTAGAACCAAACGTTCCTCCATCACCCACTGTGTAAAACCGTTCTTCCAATTTGCCCGCAGGGCCTTTTAAGGTAAGTTTCACCCGAGCTCCGATAATATTCCTTTTCTCCGAACCTATTAATTGCAAACGCAGCCAATTTTGAGCCTTATTGGGATTTACAAATAAGGCATTGTGGGCATCATCGCCCTCTACAGCACCCCCTAAAGTTACATAAACGTCCTGATCTCCATCGTTATCAATATCGCCAAAACCAATTCCATGACCTTTCTGCAAATGCGCCATTCCCGAACCAGCCGTGACCTCATCGAACCCTTTTCCCCGCCTATTTAAAAATACCCGATTGGGTACTAAGGTAGTGAATGCAAATGCACCCGTGCCCGCATAAAAATCGACCCATCCGTCGTTATTCAAATCTCCCGCATTGAAGCCCATTGCATATATCATCTTATCGATGCCCCACTCCTTGCTTTTATCTATAAAAACTTCGTTTCCGTAGTTCAAAAACAACTTGGTTTTTTCTACACTCGGATTGGGCATTCCCAAAAATTCCTTTCCCACATCTTCTGCAACAAAATCCAAACGATGTAATGGAAAGGATGTGGTTAAAATATCGGGAAACCCATTGTGATCAAAGTCTGCAACAATAGCCGGAAACGACATCAAAGGTTTGGTTAAGCCTGCCTTCGAAGCGATATTCTCAAATTTTATACTGCCGTTCTCTTGCTTCCCTCGATTCATAAAAACATAGTTATCCTGACCTAAACAGCCCAAAAACAAGTCCATCCAACCATCGTTATTGAAATCGGCAAAATTTGCAGCTTTGGCATAGCCAAAATTGCCATCCATGCCCCACTCTTTGGCTTTGTCGGTAAAAGTGCCATCCCCGTTGTTGATATACAATTCACAAGGGTGGTCGTTGTTCGCATTGTTTTCGTTGGCAATAAACACGTCTACCCAACCATCGTTATTCACATCTGCCCAAGCAGCCGTTTCTGTGGGGAAAAAGTGCGCTCCCATACCCGATTCGAAGGTAACATCGCTAAAGGTGCCGTCTCCGTTATTACGCAACAAACTGTTCGGCCATTCGCCGCCTTTATCGAGCCAAGCACCTCTCAATATGAGAATATCCATAAATCCATCGTTGTTATAATCGGCCTGTTTGGCATTCAGTCCACCTGTGATTCCGGTTAGCTGCGCCGAATCGCTTACATCGATAAATCCGCCTTTGCCATCCGAGAAAAACAGACTAACAGGATCGTTAATGCCATACGAACTGGCAAAAACATCCATAAAGCCATCGCCATTAAAGTCTTCAATAATGCCCGCACCCGACAAGCCCTTTACATCCAAACCCAAGCTCGTTGCCACATTTGAAAAGGGTAAAAAGTCCGAAACTTTGCTATCTACAGTCGTAAAATCAATACGGAATTTTTCCGGAACCCCCTGGGGGAATTCCCCCAAAGTCATGGCCGCAACATTCATCAACCAACGCAATTGCACATCATTCGGATACACATCTAAAAGCATGTGGTATAATGCCATTGCCTGCTGTGAACCTTTCTTTTGGGTATGAATGGCCCCGCCTTTTAAGGGCAAAATGCAACTTTCAGCATTGTGATTCGCTACACAATTATCGGTTTCCCCCTGTCGCAAATGCGCAACCGCCATCGCTTCAAAAACCGGCTTCAAAAGCGGTACGCGTATTTTCTCTATTACCGTACCGGGATATTCTCGCAACAACCCTTCCAAAACCGAAATCGCCTCCGATGCATTGCCCGCGTTCAAACATTCCAAAGCATAACGCGTATGCCAAAAAACCTGTTCTTGTGCATTTTTGAAGGCGGGTTTGTTTTTCAACATAAATTGCGCCCTTTTGCCGCTTAAATAATAATTGGTTTGAAAATCGGCAACCACACTCAGGCTGTCTAAAACAGCAGCCATGCGGCGGTTTCCTTCAAATCTTTTCGCATCTAAAACCGCAGTTTTAGACGAATCCTTTTCTCCTGATTGACATGCAACGCTCAACACAATTGCAAGGCCAAACACTTTACCCCAGTTTTTCATATGTACTCCAAATTCTTAGTGTCAACGAAACACTACTCATTTGAAGATTAATCTTTAATCCATATTGAACAAATACTTCAGGTATTTTAAATCCTAAAATTTAACAATTGAAAGACCATAACTAAAAAAAATACACAAATTGCTAAAACAATCAATCTATTAACACGAACGAATTGCATTAACAACGCGACTAAAAGCAATGTTAATTTCTAAAAAAACAACATTCGTAATTAAAAAAATTAGGGGTTTCCGAGAAGGTAAGCCGGTTCCCTTAAAAAACCGATTAAGGATTTACGGTCTGAATCCATAAAGTCTTACCCGACTTATCTCGAATGTGTATTTCTACAAAACGCTTTTTAGCAGGTCCTTTTATAAAAATTTCCGCATAATTTTGCTCGAATACATACGTATCGGGAATCCTTAAATTATTTACTTCATCGCTTTTGTGCGATCCACTTGTAAGCGGCGAAACGGTTAAATCAGCAATAAGCGGCTTTCCCTCCGTCTTCAAAATGCTTAATTCGGTATGGTGACGGTCGCCATTAATAAAAACGACTCCTTTGATGCCCTCCTCTTGAATGAAATTGATTATTTCCCATCGCTCGGCCTCAAAGCCATAATTGCTGTACATTTCAAACCGCTGGGCATCGCTCAACAATTGACCACCCATAGCCACAAATTTTATTGGCGCGGTAGAGGAACGCAGCGCATCTTTCATCCATTCCAATTGTTGCCTGCCTAAAACCGTTCTTTCTCCACTTTTGCGTTCATTGACACTTCGGAAATAGCGATTATCCAACAAGAAAAAGTCTACATCGTTCCACGTGAATTGCGTAGTTATTCCCCCCTGGCCGTGGATCCCATAACTCGGATTGGCCCAAAATAGGGCAAATACATCGCGCGACAGCTCTTTATTCCAAAACGAACGATCGCTGTTATTCGGACCAAAATCGTGATCGTCCCAAATGGCATAATGTGCCATTTTACTCAATAAGGGCTGCAATTCGGGCAGCTTGCGGGTATGGGAATTTCGATACAACATTCCCGTTCGGGTATTCCAATCTACTTCACGGTAATACGTATTATCACCCAGCCATAACATAAAATCGGCATCGTGCTTCGCCATCGAGCTAAATATCTGATAGTCGCCTCCATAGGGTTTTCCAGGCCTATCTGTAATGGAATCGTTTACATACACGCAACTTCCTGCCAAAAAAGAAAACTCGGGCGGATTGGTACGGTATTGCCAATGTGTTTGGGTTTTGAACGTCGTTTTTTGGGGGATATTCAAATCCTTGCCATCCACATTTACCGTATAGGTATAGATTTTGCCCGACTGTACCTCATCGGCTACAAATTGCGCGGTAAACGCATCTTTTGACTTTGTTTGCAAGGTATCGGTAATGTACTCCACGGAACTTCCATTTTCCCGATATTTGATAAACACCTGAGATGCCTTTTGCGTTTGCAACCAAATTTTAACTTCCTTAAAATCGGTGGCTCCAATCATCGGTCCCGCCGCTAATTGGGCATACAAGTGCGAAATTCCATTCGCCAATCCAAGCAATACTAACAGGGTTTTGCGCATGGCACAAAGGTAGATAATGCCTCTTTAAATACGTACGCCTCTAAAATTCGTAACACAATCCTAATTGCGCTCGAAAATCAGGACCCGCATCCTCAACGCGTTCTTTACGCAGTGGCAATAGTGCATTAGCCGATAACAACCACCTTGGGGAAATTTGATATTGCAGCTCCAACTGTGCAAAGGGTTGCAGATTCAATCTGGATTTCACTTCGTGTTGATTCTGTAAAGCCAAACGCGTTTTCTGCGGATTTAAAACTTCTACTACAACTTCCGAATTAACTTTCGAGGGCAGTAATACGCGCCCTCCCAAGGTTGGAAAAACCCTCCACGGACCTCGGGCATACGCATACCCCACATAAAGCGGCACTTCGACTCCTTGCAATTCAAAGTATTCAGAATAATTGACCCGGAAAAAATTCAAAGTATCATCGGTTCGGAATCCATTAGGCACAAAAACTCCGGCCTCACCGGGCAACTCGCGGTTGTAATAACTCGACTTTACTGCAATATTCTTGCGGTTTGGATTTACCCGTAATGGGGTTTTAAAAAAAGGCACATCCTCAATATTGGCAGTGTATAAAGATCGGCTTTTAAAAACACCTATACCCACATTAAAGCCATTCCGTTTCCCCACGCGTGCACTTATTCCATATTGCCTTTGCATCGGTTTGAAATTCACGGTTCCGTGACCCGATTCTTTAATGAAATTCGGCCCTAAAACCTGCTTCCAAACGGCAAACTGCCATACATGCGATCTGGGAATTTTCAATAAATTAGGCTTTGCCGAACCCTGTAAAGGGTAGCTAACGGCTTCCAAATCGGTATAAATATGCGCCCGTTTCAATTCCCTTGAAACGGCATCTACGAGCGCCCATTCTTGGGGCAAATCTCCATAGAAATTGGGATTATCGGGCATCGAATCCTTTCGGCTGCCGGCTTCTGGATTCGTCGGAATTTTCCCGTTCTGCGTCGGATTTCCCCCGAAAACATAGGTGCTGAGCCCTTGTGTTTTTGAATATTTCAGAGGTAGCGTCGCATCAATTTTCTTCTGGGGGATATTCCCCATTGGCTCGGAACTTGCCTTATCCGAAAGTCTAAGATCAATGACACTTTTAGCAGTATTTTCCGCTGGATCCGAGGAAAGATTGCCTTGAGAATTCGCCGTTTCCAAAGCAATAGGCGCTTCAATTCGACGTGTTTTATTCCAAAGGGCATGGGCCCCAAAAACCAACAAAACTGAAGCGGCCACCCCAATGGCGGAGGTCCAAATAACCTGCATGGAACCGGTTTTAGCAAGCGGAACCGCCGGGATATCGAACTGCTTCAGCACCTTTTCTTGGAGCGCTTGAGGCACGGGTTCCTCTGCATGCGATTCAAAACGCTCGCGTATTTTCGATTCAAAAACCCCATCGGCAATACGGTCCCACAAATGCTCGGGTACCTCTGTCTCGTCGGCTTGGAAGCGTTTGGGTAGTTTATGGAACCAAGATTCTTTCACGATATAGGTATGTTAGGGGTTTGATAGGCAAGTAAGGTTTGTTTAAGACGTTTCTTGGCTTCAAAAAGTTGGGATTTGGATGTACCTTCTGAAATTTGCATCATTTCGCTGATTTCAGCATGTGAAAATCCATCGATAACAAAGAGGTTGAACACCATTCGGCATTTATGCGGCAAGAGGTTTATCGCCGCACGGATTTCTTGAATGGAGAGCGCGTCTACCGCTTCGTTATAAACCGTAAGGTCGCTATTGATGTCGCTCAAAGATTCAAAAACTTGTTTTTGGTGGGATGCTTTGTAAAAATCTAAGGCTTCGCGTACAAATAAAGATTTCAACCAACCGGGCAATGCTTTGGGTTCTATAATTTGATGAATTTTTTGAAACACTTTGATAAAACCCTGCTGAAAAATGTCTTCGGCATCCTCTTGGCATTTCGAATACCGCAAACAAACGGCAAACATCGATTTCGAAAACTGCTCGTACAGCTGCTTCTGAGCGGGAGATTTCCCACTTTTACAATCCGAGAGTAATTGATCGAGATCCAAGTTTGGCAATATTCTGTAATTACGACGACAAACTGGGCATAAAGGTTGGGATCTAAAACCTTTTTATTTTCAATGATCTAAAACAAGGCCCAAATTTAGCCCATTCCAACCTATTCCATGCGAACGCCGTCTTAATCCAAAACAACATCAAATACTATGAACTATTTCAAATCATCAAATGCGATTATGTTGGGACTGATATTTGCTATCGGTTTCAGTGCATGCAAAAAAATGAAGGATCCAGAACGCTGCGCCACGCATGACATGGCAAGCGCTATAGCTCCAGATGAAACCATCGATGCGCAAATCGAGAACTTGGGCAATTTCATGGAAGAGCCCATTATCAGCGAAGCAACAGAAACGGAAGACGTATTTATTCAAAGTTTACCCGATATCATTGCGTTGGATTATTTCAATACGGAAGCAAGTGGCGATGCCGGCACTCCGGGTGGCGACCGCATGGGCAGCGATAAAAAACGCGATTCATCCTTACACGCATGTAAGGCAGCCTTGCGTTTGGCGGTAGAAAATAAAGAGGCGTTGAAAAGAGCGCATGCTGCAAAAATGGAATGCATGAAAGCCAATCACCAAGTACTGCGCGAATCGGATTCTGCCGTACGTAAATGGGCGATCAATCACCGCCGTGAATTGCTTCAAAAACATGAAAATACGCTGAAAGAAATCCAAGCCGCTTTCAGTGCGGGAAAAATCACCGAGCGAGAAAGAGCTGCAAAAATTGCGGCTGCGAGAGAATCCTTGCAACAGGCCTTAAGCAAAATCCGCATGACGGTTAAAGAAAAATTACAAAACAATCGCGAACGCGCTGCCGCAGCCGGTTTAATTAAAAACTGCGAGCGTATTTATTTGAATCGGGTAATGGAGATTCTGGGAAAAGACAATTATGCAATCTGGATCCGCTGCCATAAAATGCACTACAGGCAAAACAAAATGGTGCGCTGGTGTCCTACCGTTATGTAAAACGTGCCTAAATCGGGCGCAATGATCCGCTCATTTAGTTTATAATTTCACAAAAGCCTCGCTCTCGCGGGGCTTTTGGCATTTAAAACTCTCGCTCGATACGGGGGGGGGTATTCCAATTTGCACTCCC
>JAULUW010000214.1:0-14154 GCA_032111345.1 Bacteroidia bacterium | reverse complement strand
TGCAGTATTAATATTAATACCGGCACTACGTAATCGCAATAACTTGCCTTGTTCCGAAATAACGAATTTATTTAAAGTTGCACCCTTATCGCTTCGCACATAGGGACTGTAATTCGCATTGGCATTGACTCTGATGATTTTCAGCAAGACTGTATTAAAGCTCATGCGCACATCTGAAAACTTCAAACTATCGGCAAAAATGTTATAGTTTCCAGAGATGTTAAATTGATCAATTAAATTAAATTTCTCAAATTTACTGGCTTTATTGCTATCGTTTTGAACTATTTTCTTTCCTTGTAAGTTGTTGTTGATTCCATAACCGATGCTTCCTGATTGGGTTTGATTCAAGCTTTGAACGGCGCTATTTGAAAAGAAATTATAGGTTTTTACATTTCCAGAGGTATCCAAATACGTACGGGTCCAACCTTTCGATAATGCATCAATATTGGGAGCATAGTTTAAGGACATGCTCGGAGTAATAGTATGCCGAATGGCTCGAACTTTGCCCCATTTTAAATCGGTGAAGGTTCCGTAAATATTGGTTTTTGCACTGGCGGAAAAGGAATACGCGTATTGTCGGAAAAATCCACTTGTATCGCGCACTTCAAGTACATTGGTGTTGCGATTAACAGAGGGCAAACCTGCCTTAAAATGCCAGTTTTCGCGGTAATTAAAGCTCGGAGAAATATTGAGTATCCCACTGAACATTTTGATATTGGTGCTAATGGGAATGTTATGGGTTAAACCCGATTTGAAGTCCTTAAAGGCCTCTTCATAGCGCGGAGAGAATAAAATGCTGTCTTTGGTTTGAATAAAATTTACGATGTTTCCACTATAACTCAAGCGCAATTGTTGGTACCAAGATTGGTTGCTCCCCGTTTTTGAAGCAAAGGGCGTTAAACTGGATACACCCATATTTACGGAAGGCAATTCCAATCTGAAATCGCGGGTTTGTGTGTTCTGGGTATGTCGAGCAGAAGCAGATAAATTTAATTTATTCTTAAAAAAGGATTGACCGTAATTTATACTACTGGTAAATTGATTGTTGCTGAGTGAATTTAAATCGCGACTATTTCTTTGGTTAAAACTTGAGGTAACGACATTGATATTTCCCCCAAACCGAACCCCGGGCAAGTATTTAGGATCCAAGCTAAATTGCGAACGTATGGCAAAATCATTGCTGCGATTGAAGAGGGGGGAAGTAGGTTCAACGCCGTTAGAGAATCGGCTGTACTGTAAGGCCAAATTTCCCCGAAACACATAGCGTTTTACATATTGGGTCTGCATTCCCAATCGAAAATCGCCATTTAAATACGCATCCGAATTAATTTGGATGTCGGCATGATCGCCAAGGCCGATGTAATATCCGAAATTTTGCAAATAAAAACTCCGGTTTAACGCATTGAAGCCCAAACTTGGAAATAAAATACCATCTCGCTGCCCTTTTTTCAAAGGCGCAAGTCCAAACGGCAAGGCAATAGGAGTTGGAATTCCCATAAAAACCAAATTGGCGGCTCCAAATAAAGCTTTGTTATTCGGCATCACCTTTACTTTAGACGTATTCAAATAAAAGTGCGGATGGTCGGCATCACAGGTAGTGATTTTGCCCTTGACCCCTGTGAAGTTGCCATTGGCTTCTTTTAGGACCTTTCCCAAATGGATATGAGCTTCGTCTTGTGCGAGTCGCAATCCGTAAACCCGACCCTTCCCACTTTGGCTGTTGTAATGCATAGAATCGGCGGTATACGTTTCGCCTTCATCCTTTAACAGCGGTTTGTCGCGGTATTCTTGCAGCGAATCAACATATCCTTTGGCGAAGAGTTCTTTACTTTCGAGATTGATACCAATATGGTATGCTTCTAAATGGGTTTTGGGCGATTCGATTTTTGCATTGTGATACAACAGCACGTATTTTTGGTTGAAAAGCAAAACCATAGAATCTTCGGCCTCAAATTCAACTATTTCGCTCAATCCGGCTTTCTTTTTGGGAAGACTGTCTTGTGTGTCAACTATTATAGACGTATCGGCGTTGCGTTTAGCCGTATCCGCAATGTTTTGACTCATTCCGGGCTTGCTGTAAGCAATCCACAAGGCAATGATGATATAAAACAGGACCCGTTTTGACATTTATTTATGAGAATGTGCGAATTTCGGCAAGGAATTTGATAAGTTCTAGATTGGGGTAGCTATATGTACGAAAAACGCAAAAAACTTGGGACATTTCTTTTGGATATAACGCAAAATTCAGTGGGAAATTTTTTTCTTACCGTTTTTGTGGGTACAATATTAATGTGTTTTATGCCCGCAGCGAAATTTCCCACACGGAAAATTGATAAGATTCAAAGGATTGTATTGGATGCAGGACACGGGGGAGAAGATACAGGCGCTCCAGGTGTTAAAGGGAGTCGGGAATTTTTAGAAAAAGACGTAACCTTAGATTTGGCATTGCGATTGGGGAAGCTCATCGAAGAAAATATGCCCGAGGTAGAGGTATTGTATACCCGAAAAACGGATAAATCGGTAAAGCTTTGGGAGAGACCCAACTTTGCGAATCGCAATGAAGCCGATTTGTTCATCAGCATCCATTGCAATGCCAACAACAATCCCAAAGCACATGGCAGTGAGACTTATTTTATGGGCTTGCATGTAAACGATGGGAACTTGGACGTGGCAAAGCGGGAGAATGCGGCGATTACCTATGAGGCCGATTATAAGAACAACGACAGATACGGCGGTTTCGATCCGAATTCTCCAGAAAGTCATATCATTTTTTCGCTGGTGCAGAATGCCTTCATAAATCAGAGTCTGCGCCTTTCCTCTTATGTGGAAACCGAAACCGGTAAAATTTCCCAAATAAGAAGTCGGGGAGTGAAGCAAGCTGGATTTTTAGTGCTTTGGAAAACGTCAATGCCTTCTATTTTAGTGGAAACGGGATTTATAACCAATCCAGACGACCGAAAATACTTGGCTTCTGATGAAGGTAAAAATACCATTGCAAAAGGAATTTTTCAGGCCATCGAAAACTACAAGAACTTCGTCGAGAAAGCGCCATAAGGACACCTACTGAACTCTCAAAGTGTCAGAGTAGTGTAAATAAAAAAAATCCATAATACCTAAGTGTTTGTATTTCTTTGACTTGCTATTATGGCAATTGTAAAAATTTAGAGTCTTTTTAGGCATTTCTGCAACCTTTTTAGTTTATTGCGTCTTAAGATTAACTTAATAACACAGGTATATTTATGAAATCAACAACTACAATGTTTAGAAAGGTGCTGATTTTCGGTGCAATGGTTTGGGGTTTATTCCAAGCCAACCGAGTTGAAGCACAAACACCCTGTACGGGCGTACAGAACTACGGGTGTTCGGGTCTTTATGGTTACTCCGGTGACATAGAGGCGATTACCGTAAAAAACAGCGCAGGAACCGTATTGGCCTCCTACAGCGGTTTAACATGTTCTGCAAACTCTGCAGGAACTTACAAGGGTATCCTGAATTCAGGTGCTCCAATCGACTTAACAGCGGGTGAAGTAGTAACTATCGAAGTTACCGGTACATCATGGGCTGGGTACAACACGAGAGTGGGTATCTGGATGGACGTAAGTTTGAACTACCAGTACGAAAAAGAAGAGTGTGTAGTGAATCCTGCGACCAACATTATCGCAGCTACTCCTGTTTCTTACAAAATTAACGTACCATGTTTCACCAAAGCAGGTAAGTCTTTCTTGCGTGTTCGTGGTGCTATGGACGCCTACACGATGAACAACAACCAAGGTTGTGGTACAGTGAACGCGTATGGTAATTTGTTCGATTTGGAAGTGAATTACAAGTTAGGACCTACACCAATCGCAGATTTTGTAGTACCTACGGGTAACAACTGGCAAGAAACTTTCCACAAGTTCCCTGCAAAAAATCCAAACAATGGAGCAACATACAAATGGGTATTCGATAAAGTGGATGCTGTAAGATCTGACAATACTACAGTAGGTGAAGCGAGATGGAATACGGCCGGCACATATAGTATCTTCATGAAAGTAGATTATTGCGGTATCGCAGATTCTACTACGAAATCTGTTACAATCGTAAAACCAACAGCGGTACCCGTTGCTGATTTTATTGCGTCTTCAAACGAAGTGGAGTTGGGTTACCAAGTTCAAATGTTTGATCTAAGTACAAATGGTGCACGTTCTTTCGCTTGGGAATTGATTTCTCCAACTGGAGCGGGTGATTTCACATCTACCGATCAAAACCCTATTTTTGATTTCTATGAGGCGGGTATGTACGAAGTATGTCTTACCTCTGAAAATGCCGTAGGTTTCTCTAATAAAGTATGTAAGCAAAAATACATCGAATGCTTGCCAACCCTTGATAACTACATGGGTCCTCAAAAAACGGCTTCTACGCGTATCGGACGTTTGTTTGACCACGCTGGTCCTACCGCAAACTACGGTAACGGTCGTAAGACTTCAATCGATTACTTTAAAATTCTTCCTTGTGGTGCAAGCGAAATCCGTTTGTTCTTTGAAGATTTAGACTTTGCTGATGATAAAGATATCCTTCGCATCTACGATGGTGGTGAAGAGAATCCTAATACCCTAGTGGCTACTATAAACAAAAGCTCTCAAGCTCAGTGGGATACTACTGTTGTTAGATTGAAGAGTGGTGTTGCTTATTTGACTTTCGAAACCGACGGTGCTAACGTAGGTCGTGGATTTAACATCGAGTGGGAAGCTGATTTGGAAACTCCAACTGCTCCTAAAGCAAAATGGTCTACTCCTTATACTACCATTGGTGTGGGCGCAGAATTTTTCTGCACAAACGAAACTGAAAACGCAAAGGGAGATCCAGAATACGAATGGAGAATTAATGGTAATACCGAAGCCTTCGGTGAAGATTTCTCTACTACGCTTTTCTCAAACGGAACGTACCGTGTAACAATGATCGCAAGAACATGTACGGGTGTGGATAGTGCTTCTAAAAACATCACTGTTGTAACCCCTACTACTTCTGGTTTTGTAGATTTCAAAGCAGACAATGTTCGTCCTAATATCAGTGACTTAGTTCGTTTCCAAACGGTAACAGATTATGCCAACAATTTCGAGTGGTCAATCTTCCCAACTACGTTTAAATTTGTAAACGGTACTAACAAAAACAGCCAAAACCCACAAATTGAATTCTTGGCGGGTGGTGCCTACACCTTTACCTTGTCTGCTTGGAATGCCTTCGGTACCAAAGCAAACACAGATAAAAAAGTGATTAAAAACAAATACGTAATCTGCTTGAACTATTGCACACCTTTGACCAACTTAACGGCTAAAGATATTGCAATCAGCAGCGTATTGGTTACAGATAAGAAAAAATACATCTTGGTTCAATCTTCAGACGAAGACATGACCATGTACACAGATCGTACAGATAAGAAGCCAGCTCCAATGACCTTTGGTGCTACTTATGATGTTGAAATCAAGCGTTTAACTAATGCCAACAACATCAATTATAAAGTATGGATCGATTGGAATATCGATGGTGACTTCGACGACGCTGGAGAAGAAGTAATGAGCTCTGGTAAAATTGCTGGTAAAGTGGTAAATGGTACCATCAAAGTTCCGACCAAAAAAGAAAGTTTCGAAGGTGTAACCCGCATGCGTGTTGGTGCATCTTACGATGGTTTCCCGAACTTAGCTTGTGGTGTAAACCAAGTAGGTGAGTACGAAGATTATTCTATCTCATTAGTTAATGACGGTATGAGCCCTGAAATTAACTTGATCGGTTCTGATACCGTTCGTGTTGAACGCGGTAGCTCTGCTACTTCTTGCTACGAAGAAATTGCTTCTACAACCTATACTGCAGTTGATGGTACAGAAGGCGATTTGTCAAATAAAGTTGTTTTGACTAGCGACTTAGATTGCCAAGCAGCGGGTGTATACAGCATCAACTTCGATTTAGAAGATGCTTCTGGAAATAAAGCAGAAACAAAAACACGTACAATCATCGTAGTACTTGACCGTACCGGTCCAGTTGTAACTTTGCAAGGTTCTGACACGGTAATGGTTGAACAGTGTGGTACATTCACCGATCCAGGTGCGGTAGCAAACGATGCCGTAGATGGAGATTTGACTTCAGCTATTAAAGTTATCGGTACTGTTGATCCTGCTATCGTAGGAGACTACAACATCGTTTACAGTGCAAAAGATGCTCAAGGTAATGAAACTGTCGTTAACCGTCTAGTAATGGTTCGCGATACTGAAAAGCCAGGTATCTACCGCTTAAGCAACCGTATTACTGATGGAATGAACATCAATGTTCAAATCAACCAAGCTTTTGTTGATGAGATCTATGCGCAAGACCCATGTAATGGTAACATTCAATTATTCCGTAACCCTGGTTACAATGGAGTAGTGAACAACCAAGAGCGTGCTACATACCCAATCGTTTACAATGCAATGGATCCTTCTGGAAACAAAGCAACTGAAGATGGTTTCACTATCAACTACATCGTTGATGACTTTATCGCTCCTAACATTGAATTGAATACCAACGATACAGTTTACCACAATGTAAACGATCCTTATTCTTCACGTTCTGTAACTGTAACAGATAACTACTATGCACCTACTCAAGTATCTTTGGTACGCACAGGTAAAGTAGATCCTTACACCCTTGGTACTTATGTTGAAACCTTCATCGCTACAGATGCAAGCGGAAACAAAACTACTAAGAACCGTTACATCCGTGTAGTTGATTTAGAAGCTCCTGCTTTGGTAGCGCCTCCAGTGTCTGCTTGTGTAGGAATTCCTTTCTGGGCTGAAAGTGGTTTGATCTTGTCTGATAACTACTATTCTAAATCACAAATCACTGTAAATGTAATCAGCCATAACATCAACATCGATGAAGCTGGTATCTACTCTATCGAATATCAAGCTATCGACGGAAGTGGTAACAAGTCTGGAATCATTTCACGTACCGTTTACGTGCAATATGCTCCAAACTGTATGAATACATTCTTGGATAACGAAAACTTGAACTTGTCTGATGCTGTTAGAGTACATCCTAACCCAACTTCAGGCGAAATCACTGTTGCCTTCGCATTGAACAACAACGAACCTATGAACATCACTGTATTGAACGCTGTAGGCGCAACCATGACAGAGAAAGTAGTAGGCGGCGGATTCGGAGAAACTCAAATTGATTTGAGCGCTTTCGGAAACGGTATGTACTTTGTGCGTATGACCAACAACGGTCAGTCAACTGTGAAGAAAGTAATCGTAAAAGATTAATTATTAAGTTGATTTTCATATAAAAAGTCCCGGTGCTTGCACCGGGACTTTTTGTTTTTATATAAACGTGTTCCATATCTTTATGATTAATCCGTATTTTTGAAGATATGTCCATTTTCCGAGGCTTATCAAAAGAATTTCAAGTGGGAGCTCTTACCTCCGTAGCCATTACCATTCTTATTCTAGGCTATAATTTTATGCGCGGTAAGGATAATCCCTTTAAAGCGGGTACCGATGTTTATGTGTATTACGACAGTGCCCAAGGTTTGGGAATAGGTACTTCCGTGATGTTTAATGGCCTGCGTATTGGTCAATTATCGGATCTCGATATAACCGAAGATGGAAAGCGCATACAAGCTATTTTTGAGATTAAGTCTTCTTTAAATATTCCTAAAGATTCGAAGATGGAAATTCAAAGTCAAATCTTAGGAGGCCAACGTGTGCGTTTAGTACTTGGGAAATCGGCTTCTTTTATTGAAGACGGTGATACGCTCGTTGGGGATTATGCACACGATCAATTTTCGGCCATAAACGAGCAAATAGTACCTTTGGCTTCGAAAGCGGATTCCTTATTGGGTTCTATGAATGCATTTTTTCAGCATCCTGGATTAAATAAGGCGTTAAATGAATTGCCCATAGCCGTAATGGATGTTCAGGCATTGCTCAAACAATCTCTGTCGCTTATTAAAATGAATCAATCGGCTGTTGCCCAATCTGTTCAGAATGTGGCAGCGTTTACCGCTAACTTGCAGCAATACCATTCCGATATCCAATCTACCCTGAAACGTATTAATTTAGCCACAGAAGGCCTAGATAGTGTGCAAATAGCACAAACCTTGAGGCGTTTGGATTCTGTCTTGCAGCAGTCTAATGCGCTATTGTTGAATGTAAATAATGGCAAAGGAAGTTTAGGGAAATTGGTTGCAAGTGATTCTTTACACAATTCGGTAATGCAAACAACTATTGAATTAAATCGTATTTTATTGGATTTGAAAAAGTATCCCGAAAAATACGTGCCCGTGCCATTTACCAAGTCACAACGAAATAAGGCCAAAAAGGCTTCTGAAAAAGATGCCGAGATTTGGCCGAATTAAAACCGTTTATTTATTTATTCGGATACCCGTTTCTTTTCCTTATTCTTGAATCGTTCAAAGAGCACGATCATCAAAAACATATAGAGAAAGTTATAAAAGAAATCTTCTAAAGGAATGGTGCCAATACGTATCCCTAAATTCTCGGCGTTGTTGTATATAAGCACTGGTAATCCGGTGAGTTTCCCATTAACATAGAACATAGGTATCATACTGATTAACCAAGCCAGCCACAGATGTCCGAAATAGCTTTCTATGGATTTCCACAAAGAAGAAATACGCATGCCTATCATACTAACCGTAATTAATCCAAATGTTACAGACGTGTATAATTTCCCCCAAGAGGAAAAAAATATGGCTGCAGATAATAGGAGTGTCCCATAATATAATGCGTGCACCGGGAGTTTGAGATTGGGGAAATAGGCCTGTAAACAGCGATAAATGAACAGACAAGCGTAAGGCACCACAATAAAAAAGCCATATTCTTCAAGCGGTAAACCGAATAACTTGGGACCTAAGAGGTAGCGGAAATTAAATTCCCATATACCCACGGCGGTAAACCATACATCCCATAGGAGATACAATCCCGAAACCCACAACAAAGAGGGTAGAAGCCACTGCCAATCTTTATAGAAGGCGACTTTTTTATCGAAGGAAAGGGCGAGGGGACCTAGAATGGTAAATACATCTAGGAAAAGATACACGTATGCGTCCGGCATGAAGCAATTTACGCGAGTTGCAACTGATATCCAAACTCCAAGGCGTAGTCCTTTAACTTCTCACGTAAAATACGACGGGCGATGAATATTCGGGTTTTTACAGTTCCAATGGGAATACCCAATTCTTCGGCGATTTCGTGATATTTAAAACCTTCTGCATTCAAACGGAAGGTGACTTTTAAATCCAAAGGCAAGGAATCCACCGCTTCGTTTAAATCTTTACGGATGAATTTTAATTCTGCGTCGTTGTCAATATGGTGACTTGGGATATCCAAAAAATACGTATTCTCCGTTGTGTCCAAAAACGTATTTCGTTTTTGATCGCGGCGATAATTGTTAATGAAGGAATTCTTTAGGATGGTATATAACCAACCTCTCAGATTGGTGCCTGCTTGAAAACGATCCTTATACCGATAGGCTTTCAAGATGGTGTCTTGCACCAAGTCCAGGGTGTCATCCATATCATGAGTAAGTGAAAGTGCGTAGTTACGCAAGGGAGCAATCTCTTGTTCCATCATTCTGTCGAAATTAATTTGTGTAACGTTCATAGCAATACCTTACACAAATATGCATTAGTTTGTGGGTGTGTGCAAGTGATTTTGTTTATGTGTTGGAGTGTAAAGCCTTAACAAAAATGCGTTTATGGGCATTGAAATGGGTTTAAGTGATTGATAGCAAGTTGTTTAAATGATTTTAGTTCAAATATATTTGTTGTACAAATGTGCATAAACATATAACAAAATAGATGAAACTAGGTCATATCGGGTTAAATGTGGGGTGTTTTAGGGTGTTTCAGAGGTCTTTAAAGGGGTTTTAGAATGGGGAATAGTAGTTTTGTTAAGGGTTTAGGCTGTATAATAGAACAAAACTACCCAAATGTGAATTTTTGTTCAACAAAAAAGCCCACAACGAATGTTGTGGGCTTTTTATAGGATTTTGGGATTTTTAAACCAAAATAGTGACTTTGTTTTTCACAACTTCAATAAGTCCACCCTTGATGGTAAAACTTTCAGAAGCATTACCCATAGTAACGGTAACATCGCCTTCTTGAAGATTGCTAATTAAAGCTGCGTGATTATTTTTTATCTGAAACGATCCATTAGCTCCTGGAAGGGTTACCAATTCGGCTTCTCCTTGGAACAATTGAGCGTCGGGACTTAATATTTCAACATGCATGATATTGAGGATTAAGCAGCCGCTTCTTCTAATAATTTTTTACCTTTTTCGATAGCGTCTTCGATGGTACCCACCAAGTTAAAGGCTGCTTCAGGATATTCATCAACTTCACCATCCATGATCATATTGAATCCTTTGATGGTGTCTTTGATGTCTACCAATACGCCTGCCAATCCGGTAAATTGTTCTGCTACGTGGAAAGGCTGAGATAAGAAACGTTGAACACGACGAGCGCGGTGAACGACTAATTTATCTTCCTCGCTCAATTCATCCATACCCAAAATGGCGATAATATCTTGAAGTTCTTTGTAACGCTGTAGAAGTTCTTTTACGCGTTGCGCACAACCGTAATGTTCTTTTCCTAATACATCAGGAGAAAGGATACGGCTGGTAGAATCCAAAGGATCAACCGCAGGGTAAATTCCCAATTCTGCAATTTTACGTGAAAGTACGGTAGTTGCATCTAAGTGGGCAAAAGTAGTAGCAGGAGCTGGATCCGTTAAATCGTCGGCAGGTACATAAACCGCCTGAACGGATGTAATAGAACCTCTTGTTGTAGAGGTGATACGCTCTTGCATGGCTCCCATTTCTGTAGCCAAGGTAGGTTGGTAACCTACGGCTGATGGCATACGACCCAATAGGGCGGATACCTCAGAACCTGCCTGTGTGAAACGGAAAATGTTATCAATAAAGAAAAGGATGTCTTTTCCAGCACCTTCTCCATCGCCATCGCGGAAATATTCTGCAACAGAAAGACCTGAAAGGGCAACACGTGCACGGGCACCTGGAGGTTCGTTCATTTGTCCGAATACTAAGGTCGCTTGACTCTTAGACAATTCAGCCATATCGACTTTGCTCAAATCCCAACCACCTTCTTCCATGCTTTTCTTGAATTCTTCGCCGTAACGAATTACGCCAGACTCAATCATTTCACGCAACAAGTCATTTCCTTCACGACTTCTTTCACCTACGCCGGCAAAAACCGACATACCGCTGTATGCCTTTGCGATGTTATTGATCAATTCCATGATAAGTACGGTTTTACCCACACCTGCACCACCGAACAAACCAATTTTACCTCCTTTGGCATAAGGCTCAAGAAGGTCAATAACTTTAATACCTGTATATAAGGGTTCCGCAGATGTGCTGAGGTTTTCAAATGTAGGAGCTGATGCGTGGATCGGTCTTCCGTTGGTTTTGTCCAAAGCGGTCATACCATCGATAGCATCACCCACTACGTTCATCAAACGTCCACGGATGTTTTCGCCAACGGGCATAGTTATCGGACTTCCTTGGTCGGTAACTGTAATACCGCGACGCAATCCTTCGGTACCGTCCATGGCGATTGTACGTACCATGTTTTCGCCTAAGTGCTGCTGCACTTCTAGGATTACTTCTTGTCCATTCTCTTTGGTTACAGCCAAAGCATTGTAAATCTGTGGTAAGGTGGAACCCGCATCGTTGAAACTTACGTCAACAACAGGTCCTATAATTTGAGAAATTTTACCCGTGTTTGCCATCTGGTTTTTCAAAGCGCAAAGATAGGATAAGAGTATTATAATACATAACTACATTTTCATCTTTTTGTTATCCGGGCTTTGTTGTACCTTCGCAACGCCAATTATGGATCGTAATACAGTCATTGGGTTCTCACTCATATTTTTAATTTTAGCAGGATATTACTGGTATACTGCTCCAACTCCTGAAGAACAAGCGCGCATGCAAGAAATGCGCGACAGCCTCGCTCTTGTGGAAGCCCGAATGCAAGACTCCTTGCAAAAAACGCAAACCGACACTGCAAAAACGCCGGTGATCGCCGAAACCGATTCTGCTCAATTGAAAACAGCAAAATCTCAAGAATTGGCATCCTATGAAAACGGCACCGATAGTATTATTTTACTGAATAACGCATTCTTGAACCTGCGTTTCAATAAACGCGGTGGTTCTCTCAATTCGGTTAAACTGAATGAATATAAACGTTCGGATAAATCCGACTTAGAATTATTGGTCAATGGAAAAAATGAAATGTCATGGACCTGGACCGATCAACGCGGACAAGAATTAAACAGCCGCGATTTCTTTTGGGATATTTTCGCGCATACCGATACTTCTCTGGTATTCCGTTTGAACATAGCGGCAGATAAATATATCGAACAAACCTATACTATTGATAAAAACAGACCCTATGTGGTTGATTACGATTTTAATATAGTGGGTATGACCGATTTCGTGCGCCGCGGTAATTCAGATTTTAGATTTGATTGGGCCGCCACCTTGCAAAAGCAAGAACGCGATATGAAGTGGGAGGAACAACACACCGCTATCGTTTACAAACTTCCCAATGAAACACCCACTAGTTTAACAAGCACTGAAGATGCTGAAGAGTTGCTTAAAGCGCCCATTAAATGGGTCGCGTTTAAGCAACAATATTTTACGGCATTAATAGGTAGCGATGCGGATATCAGTTCCGATGCCAAATTGAACATGAAAATGAAAAAAGCCGGTGCCGATTCCTTAGATGTAAAACCGCTTTCTGCGCGTTTGTTCATGGAATATAAAGGGGAAGCCAACCGCAACGGAGCTTTTCACTTTTACTTTGGTCCCAATCATTATAAAACTTTGGAAAATACCCAAATTGGTTTCGCTAATGCGGAACTAGAGCGCATCATTCCACTGGGTTGGGGAATCTTTGGTTGGGTGAACAGAGGGGTCGTAATCCCGGTGTTTTCCGCTTTAGATGGTTTAATCGGCTCTACCGGTATCATCATCATGCTGCTTACCATTATTATCAAAACCTTGCTGTTGCCCTTGGTGTATAAATCCTATATATCAACGGCTAAAATGCGAATTTTGAAGCCTGAAATTGATGCAATTAAAGAAAAACACGGAAATGATTTGCAAAAAACGCAACAAGAAAATATGGCGCTTTATAAGAAAGCCGGGGTAAGCCCGCTTTCAGGTTGCGTGCCTATGATCTTGCAATTGCCCATTCTTTTTGCCATGTTTCAATTCTTTCCGGTGGCTTTTGAATTGCGTCAGAAAACTTTTCTTTGGGCAGCCGACTTAAGTCAATACGACGGTCCTTCGCTCGGTTTTTCCATTCCGTTCTATGGCGATCACGTAAGTTTCTTTACCATACTCATGACGGTATCAACCCTCATTTATACCCATTTGAATAACCAAATATCTGGGGTAACGGGTCAAATGAAGTACATCGGATATTTTATGCCGGTTATTTTCCTAGGGGTGTTAAACGATTACGCCAGCGGATTAACGTGGTATTATTTTGTCAGCAACATGATCACCTTCGGACAGCAATTTGTGATTCGTAAAACGGTTGACGATGCGAAATTGCATGCGCAAATCGCAGCGGCCCGCAAAAAACCAGTCACAAAATCTAAATTCCAAGAGCGTATGGAATTGGCGATGAAGGCAAGTCAGAATAAATCCAACGCAGCCAAGCGCAAATAAAAGAATTCGTCAAGAATTTAGGGAGGAATCATAAAATACCCTTACAAGAATCGTTTGAGTTGATTTAAACGCTCAAACGATTCTTTGGTAATATTTACCGGGAAGTACTTTTATAACTCCTTTTAATTCAAGTTCCAAGGTACATAGGGTAATCCGGTGCAAGGGCATGCCCGATTGTTGTATGAGTTCATCAATATGCATGCGTTTCCCGGTAAGTAGTTGTAAAATCCTATGATCGTCTGGACTCAGCTGTGGAAATAAATCAATCTGTAATTTTTGTTTGGAAGCATGGGGTTCAATCCAATTCATGGCTTTCAATATATCCTCAAAGTCTTCGATTAATTCCGCTACTTGCCTTTTAATTAGAGCATTGCAACCCGAATTATGTCCTTGAGCGGGATTTCCGGGAAAGGCGAAAACATC
>JAULUW010000213.1:0-3364 GCA_032111345.1 Bacteroidia bacterium | reverse complement strand
GTTAGTGCTTTTGGTGGAATTTTGGCCTGCAACCAAACAATCGATTTAGATACAGCTAAGGAAATCCATACCCTGTTCTTTGAAGTATTGATTGCTCCCGATTTCACAACAGAAGCCCTTGAACTTTTAGCTACAAAAACCAACCGCATCGTATTAAAATCGAAAGACCTCGAAGAAGTTAATACCTTGAGCCGCCGTTCTGCGCTCAATGGAGAATTGATACAAGAGCGCGATCACAGCACAGAAACCCGTGATTTGATGCAAACGGTTACGACCACCTCCCCAAGTGAAAGAGAACTGGCCGATATGGAGTTTGCCATCAAGATTGTAAAACATACCAAAAGTAACACGATAGTTTTGGCGAAAGACGGTCAGTTATTGGCAAGTGGAACCGGACAAACCAGCCGCGTAGATGCTTTGAATCAAGCGATTGAAAAAGCGAACAAATTCGGCTTTGACTTAAGCGGAGCCGTTATGGCCAGCGATGCGTTTTTCCCTTTTCCCGATTGCGTAGAAATTGCAGATAAATCAGGGATCACAGCAGTAGTACAACCCGGTGGAAGCGTAAAAGACCAATCGAGTATCGATTATTGCAATGCCAATAATATATCGATGGTATTTACGGGTATCCGTCACTTTAAACACTAAATTTCAATATCGGCACAATTTTTGCTATTGGTAATGTAAATGTATGGATTTATAAAATTTCTTTTGTTCCTTCTCCCTCCAGAAAAGGCACATGATGTAGCTTTAGACCTTATCGAATTTGTACTTAGAACTCCTATCCTTGGCAAGATTTTTAAAAAATCCTTTAACTCTGGTCCTCAAAATCCGGTTGATTTTGCCGGAATTCGATTCCCGAATATTGTTGGTTTAGCCGCTGGATTTGATAAAGATGCAAAGCGTTTACTTCTTTGGAAGGACTTAGGGTTTGGGCATGTAGAAGTAGGTACCGTTACCCCTAAAGCGCAATCAGGGAATCCAAAACCCAGATTGTTTCGCCTGGTCGAAGATCGCGCCGTTATTAACCGAATGGGATTCAACAACCAAGGCGTTGATGCCATGGTAAACCGCCTTAAAAACCGTCCTGATGGACTGATCGTAGGGGGTAATATTGGAAAAAATAAAGATACCCCGAACGAACTTGCTATTTCCGATTATACCCAGTGTTTTGAAAAATTGTATCCGTATGTGGATTATATCACGGTGAATGTTTCAAGCCCTAATACCCCAGGATTGCGGGACTTACAAACGGAATCATTCCTAGTCCCTCTGTTCGAACAACTGGATGCTTTGCGCAAATCGCAAGAAAACTATAAGCCCATTTTTTTGAAAATCGCACCTGACTTTCAATTGAACGCCGTTCGACAGTTAGCCGTCCTTTTGAAAAGCTTACCCATCCAAGGGGTGATTGCCACCAATACCACTATTTCTCGGACTGGCTTAGGTATATCGGAAGCAGAATTAAATAAAATAGGTGCAGGCGGACTTTCGGGAGCACCATTGAGTGAGGTGAGCAATGCCGTGCTGGCAACTTTAAGCATTGAAATGGGGAAAAGCATGCCCATAATTGGAGTAGGAGGCATATTCAACCATTTAGACGTTCAGGAAAAATTAACCCGTGGTGCCGGACTGGTTCAAGTGTACACCGGGTTTATCTACGAAGGACCCTGGATCGTGCGAAATATCCTCAAAGAATTGCAATTTGAAGATTCGTATATGAATGATTAATTTCGTTTATGCATTGCATTCGAAATTACGCATTTTTAAGTCCCTTATTTTTTATTGGGAATTTATGTGCTCAAGGCCTAGAAGTTCCTGAATTATTTCCCAACGAAGTCCTTACAGCGCATACCGCTTATACCACCTCCTTTTCACACCGGTACGGCCAAGCTTATTGGGTGGCCTATACTTTGGATGCGAATCGGTTGGTGCGTGGTGCTGAGAGGCCTGGTAAATTTCGACCCGATCCAAAAATCAAACCCTCCACCCCTACGCATGAGGCGTATACCAAAACGGGATTCGACCGCGGTCATTTAGCTCCCGCAGCCGATATGGCTTGGTCGGAACAAACCATGAATGAAAGTTTTTACACGTCGAATATTTGTCCTCAAGTACCCGGTTTCAATCGCGGTATATGGAAAAATTTAGAAACCGATGTTCGCTCTTGGGCCTTAAAAAACAATCCTAAAAATGCAAATACTTCCGATTGGAATAGGCTGCCTATGCTTTTTATTGCAACAGGACCCATTTTCAGCGCTCAAATGCGCAACATAAGCCGTATTCCTGGAGACACCCTTGCGGTACCTGAATATTTCTTCAAAGCCATTTTAGATACCGTTGGAGTTGACCGTGCGGTAGGCTTTATCATTCCAAATAGCAAAATTCCAGCAGATCAACTGTGGAATTTTGCCATGAGTATCGATGAATTAGAAGCTGTATTAGGCCGTGATCTTTTCCCCCAACTTCCTGATGAAATGGAGGAAAAAGTTGAAGCCGTATTTACGAAATCCGACTGGGATTAATCAGCGGTTCCCAGCAAAATGAGCTTGTGTTGCACATGCCTACCCTCAGTGAAGTTTATATCTAGGGTGTAAATACCTGCTGGTGCATGTAGGTTGATTTCCCATTGATTTTCAAGGGGATTTTTCAACTTATTGATAGAAACTTCTTGCCCAAAAGCATTAAATACACGAATATCACGAATGCTAAGCGCTTCACTTCCCAAAATAAAATGACCGTTGCTCGGATTTGGGTAGATCCTTATCAGCGTGCCGAAAAATGCTTGATTTTTAAGAACCTCAACGGGCAAACACTGGCTTGTATCGGTACAGAAATCGTTTTTTCCCTCAAGGGCAAATTCACCAGAAATAGATGGAAGGAACCAAAATTGTGTTTCTCCTTCAACCGTTGCATAATCGGAATTACAAGCGAGCCACTGATATGAATTTAAATTGGGAATGCCCACAAGTTGTAGTGTATCGCCGGACTTTCGAATTTCGATATTCAATCTCTCAATCGTGAGTTTCAATACAATCACCGAGTCACAACCCCAAATGGTTTGCAGCGTATCGGAATACGTGCCGCTTTGGGTATAGGTAAGTCCGGTATTCGACCACGTGTATGCGTTGCAGGCCCGTTCGGTTAGTATGGTTTCTGTAGATCTCTCAATGGTGAGTTTCAATACAATCACCGAGTCACAACCCCAAATGGTTTGCAGCGTATCGGAATACGTGCCGCTTTGGGTATAGGTAAGTCCGGTATTCGACCACGCGTATGCGTTGCAGGCCCGCTCGGTTTGTATGGTTTCGGTAGATCTCTCAATGGTGAGTTTCAATACAATCACCGAGTCACAACCCCAAAT
>JAULUW010000212.1:0-6798 GCA_032111345.1 Bacteroidia bacterium | reverse complement strand
CCGATTGGTAGTGAATTCATCAACAAAATACCAATACCGACAAATAATTTCTGCTAAAACCCTAATATAATTAATTACAAATATTCAATAGCAATAATTGGAAAACAAAAGCTGAATTCAAGAATTAAGTCCAAAATTTTCATAAAAGACTTCGTAAGGTGTTCGGTAACCTAATTTCTTACGAGGTCTGTGGTTTAGTTTTTCTTGGATGAAATGGAGTTTTTGCGGAGTTAAGTTGCTAAAATCCATTCCTTTGGGCAAGTATTGACGAACTAATCCATTGGTATTTTCGTTACAGCCACGTTGCTATGGGCTGTAAGGGTCTGCAAAGTAAATCATCTTGCCTAATTTATCGCTAATATTTTTATGGTCCGCAAACTCCAACCCATTGTCTAAGGTTAATGTGTGGAACCTTCCGTTGGTAAGCGGATGTAATGCAGTGCGTATTTCCTCGCTCACTACAGAGGCCTCTTTACTATGGGTGATACGTAACAAGGTGAATAAACTTTTGCGGTCAACTAGGCTTATAACGGCTCCTTTGTGTGCTTTTCCGATGATCAAATCGCCTTCAAAGTCTCCAATTCTAGTTTTTTGATCCACTATTTCAGGCCTTACAATAATACTCCTACGGTCAAACAAAGTTCCGTGTCTTCAACTCTAGATGAAGCTACGTGCAAATTGATGATCGGCTCTCAAATGGATGGAAGCATTCAGAAATTATCCTGTGAACCCTATGAATATGTGGTTCCTGATACCGGCGAAGTCATTGAAATGGCTCATCGTTGGTCTTTTGTGCCTACTGAATCTAAGCAAAATCAAAATGCTAAAGTAACCTTGCCAGATTTTAGTTCGGTTGAAGAACTGATGGCGTGAATGAATCGTTTGGATTGAGTGTAATAGGGGGCTTCGGTCCCCTTTTTTTATTTATTAATCTACTAAATACAAATTTTATGACAATTAGAAAAGCAGAAAGGCAAAATGCCAAAATCAAATTAGCATTGCAAGGACCTAGTGGTTCGGGTAAAACGTATACAGCCCTTTAAATATGCACGGCATGGTGCTTTGCATTGTTTTTTGCATTTCCTTTTTAATTTAAAAAAAATTTGTAATTACTGTTTAACTCTATAAAGACATTCCCTACAACACTAATTGCTCTGAATACATTGAGATTACAAAAGTTTTATTTTAATTATCTGATCCAATGACTATTTTTGCCATACACGTGTTTTAAGAAAAGTATGCTCATAAGAAAAATATATAACAGTTTGTATTTAACAATTTTAATACTATTAGGAATTGTAGGTTGTTCTCCGAAAATTTATAACATTCCCGAATATATTAAAACCCCACATGCGGAGGAAATGGCAAAGTTTAAAAATAAAAAAGATGTGGTAATGAATTTCGGTGCACCTGATAAAAGTATTACATTTGATTCCATAGAAGTAATAGAATACCAACTCGGACAAATAACTAATTCCAAAGGTGTAAGTCGTTCCGTAACATCTGGAAATAACCAGGCTTTAAATACACTCTACTCGGGAACACTAATACGTAATGAAAATCCTTATTACCAACCATCTGTAATGAATTCAGTTTCAAATATTGTCCTTTCTCAATATATTACTACAACAAGCTCTGATGCTTCATCTGAAACGATTATGAAATATGCTAAATTTTGGCTAATCGGTGGTGATGTTATGAAATGGGAAACACAAGGAATACATTTGGGTAAAGATATTCCCAATCCCGATTTTGATTTAGTGGAAAAACAGAAAATAGAATCAAATAATCTGAAAAGTCCGCCAATTTGGCAAGTTTTGCTGTTTGCAGGAGTTGTAACTATATTGTTTGGTGCACTTTTATAGGACACAATTCAATAATTCCCCCACCCACCTCGCATACACCACTTTCAACCACTCCGTATTGGTTTCGACCCCCCGGTATCTCCGTGGGTATTAAAAGAAATCAATAGGGTAACAATTGTAAACTTCGAAAAACGCCAGTCTAAGACAAGTATTGAATTTTTCTCTTCAAGGACCAAGAGATTCTTAACTTTGCTAAATCATTACCATTTCACATTTTTATTTTGAGCTCTGTTGCGTATGCTGGAAGAAATACTCTAAATACATGGGTAATTGAGTGCCAAGATAATACGGTAAATTCATAAGTGTATACGCCTTGCCTAGTGGAGTTCTCGTGTGTTCTATGCTGAAATGACCCGCATAGAATCTAACGGCCATAGTGTGTTCCGATCTATTGATAAACTCGTGAAGTGACCGTAAAGTGCCACTTTTACCCGATTTGATTTCTATCGGTATCATAAGATCCTTATATGGATAAACCAGGTCTACTTCCGCGTTGCTGTCTTTTGATTCTTTAACCCAAAAATGTGGCATCACTCCATAATCACTAAGGGTTAAAACCTCCTGATATATCAAATGTTGAATGATTTTCCCTCTCTGCAGATCACTCATGTCTTTCAATCCGATCATTTCACCTTGGATATTAATTACATGATTTAATAAACCAGTATCCAAAAATTGCAACCTAGGGCTTTTCTTCAAATCAGGTAAAATGGGCAGATTAATACTGGTAGTAGGATAAACGAGTCGTATAATTTTTGCTAAATCAAGGGCATGAAGAGCCTCTGACACTTCCCTAGATCGATAACTACTTCCACCAAAATTTGCGAATTTAATTCGATCTAATTCATAAGGTGATTTATCAATGATATAACGAGTAACATTTTTGATCGTAAAATTCTTTCCGTAGCGTTCTACGTCGTCTTTATAGGTTTGCCAAATATTTAAATAATAATTGGTTAATTGAGAAACAGCCTGGTTCACTTTATAATCAGCTACTACTTCTGGCATGCCGCCAATAATGGCATATTGATGGAATAATTCTAATAAAGTGTTATGAAAATGGGGTTGTATCGGGATTTCGTTTAGTTTTTCTTCCGCCATTTCATTACCTATTCCACGTAAAAACTCTCTAAAGTTTAATGGGTATAAATTAAGATATTCAATCCTTCCAACTGGAAAACTAGGTACTTCTTTTAATGCGAATTCAAGCAGTGAACCAGCGGCAATAACATGTAGATCCGGTCTTTCTTCGTAAAAATACCTAAGCAATTGTATTGCTTTTGGATTCTCCTGAATTTCATCAATGAATAATAAAGTAGAATTTGAAACATAATTTTTACCCAACATTAATAACGTTGCATCTAATATCTTGTTTACATCATCTAAGGAGAAAAGATTACGATGACTTTCTTTTTCTAGATTCAACTCCAAAAAGCACTCGAATTCTTTTCCTAGCTGTCTTACTAAGGTAGTTTTACCTACCTGCCTAGCCCCTCTAAGTAAAATAGGTTTATGCTTGAGACTTTCCTTCCAACCTAAAAGCTGTTTATAAGCGATTCGTACTAATTGTTCCATATTGTGTATTATATGAATGTTTTATACAAAGATACCACTCCGTATTGTAATAAAGCGAACCCAATTTTAATGAAAATTTGTAACAAAGCGGACCCATTTTAAGCGTTTTTTTGTAACAAAGCGAACCCAAATGGAACTGTATGGGTTCAAATCCACTTGAATACAAGCAATTTTAATACTATTCCATTTCTGCAAGCCCATCGGTATTAGGGGTAAGCTATTGAATTTAAGAGGCTTCGTAAGACTATTCCTTTTTCTAAAAATAAAAATCCCCGTAAATGCTGGGCTTACGGGGATTCTAAATCAATAAAGCGTTGATATTGGTGGAGTTAGGGGGAATCGAACCCCCGTCCGAATGTGCGACTACTAGCGCTTTCTACAGGTTTAGGTACCGATTGTTTTTCGTGGATCAATAGGCCCGGACCCCGCCTGTATCATCCCTTAGCCAGTGAAATAATGATAATGGTCACTGATTACCCCAAAATCATACCCGTGCAGGTCGATTGCTTCTGGTGGTTCCCGGCACGAGTCAAGGAAACCGAAGCAACTAGCAAGTGCGCTATCCGTCGGATTAGGCAGCTAGGGCGTAATTGTTTTCGCCTCTTAAAAAGTTGAAAGTTTAGATTTCGGTGCAATACTCCCAACGCACCACCTGCTTACACCGTACCCATTCACCCCGTCAATTCCGATTAACCCCAGTGATGTACTTTGCAAAAATACAACTATTCCCCCGAAATAAAATAACCCGCCCTAAGCAAACATCCCTTAAATTCGTAAAGTGAAAACTCCACGCACCGCCCTCCTACTTTGCCTCAATGTGCTCGGAACCCTATCCCTCTTTGCCCAATCTCCCTGTGGAAACATTCCCAAAGACCCTAAAGAATTTCCCCAAAAAGGCTTTGAAATTGTAAGCATTCTAGTAGATGCCTGCGACGGAAACAACGAAGGTGAGAACGAAATGCTCCGACTCATTACCGGAAAACAAGCCCTACCCGTGAAGAATTTCAACCTGCCCGCCCATAAAAACGGATTCGTGAATTGGGGCAATGGCAGCAATCCCTGGCGTGGATTTGCCAGCGCCAGCCCTTCCCTCAATGCCAAAATAAACACCCTCAATCAACAACTTAGCTCCGCCTGCGGTCGCTTTATTTTCTTATCCGAAAACGACGAAATTCCGCCTTACAGCCAAGTACTCCTCATAACAAGTACCGATTTCAACCCCTACGCCCACGATTTTTCTCGGCTTCAAGATACCCTCTACCTCATCATTCAGAAAGCCGGAAATACCGACGGACATTTTGTAAACTACGGCAGCAATGCTACCCGAATTTTGGTGCTTCGCAACGGCAGCCACCGCGATACGGTGATTTATAATCGCAGCAATTTACAGCTCCAAAACGGCAATCAAGGGGCCGAAGACGGCGCCTTGGTCAATTTTGCCTTCGACGGCACCCCCAACTATGCCAATTACGGTTGTAAAATACCATTGCCCCAGCTTAGCCTCGACGCAGGAGCCGATCAAACCCTCGATTGCGATGCGCAATCCTTAACTTTAAATGGAAAAACAAGTGGTTTTCAATGCCATTATTGGAGCACGCAACAACCGGGTACCGGAAAATTCCACGATTCCACTAAGACCTTAACGCGCTATTACCTTTCCAAAAACAAGCCCAGCAGCATCCGCTTTTACCTCCATGCCTTCAATTCCTGCGGCTCCGAATATATTGACAGTCTAACTGTTCGCTTTCCAGAACCGCCCCTCGCCAATTGGTCTGTGCTCACTACATCCAACGATATTTGTTTCACAAATCTTTCCGAAGATGCCGATTATTACCAATGGCGCTATCGAAAAAACAACAGTTCCGTCGATTCTCTTTGGGGGAATTCCAATAAAGCTTCCAGTCCTTGTTTTCCCTTAGATCTTTTCGGGGGAACGCTGTGCTTAGAAGCCTCCAACACACAAAATGGCTGTGTCGACAGCATTTGTTACACCTGGAATGGCCGCGAACCCGACAGAAATGAGCTTCCCTTTATTGAAATTTCAAACACCTTCACCCCTGGCGTAAAAGATGGAATGAATGATGAATTGCGGGTGTATTCTTTGGGAATTACGCAGTTTGAATGGCATATTTTTAACCGTTGGGGGGTTGAAGTTTATAAGAGCACGAACATAGATTCCGCTTGGAACGGCACCCAGTTCAACACCGGTGAAGAATGTCCATCGGGGAGCTATTTCTCGCAAATAAAATACCAATTTATGGATGGCATTAAGCAAGAAAAAACATCCGTAATTACCTTAATACGTTAAGCTTCTGGGGGAATTCCCCCGAAAAATCAATTGCGGTTTAAAAACCAATCGATAATGCGCGGAGCGGCCTGACCATCCCATTTTTCGGGAATTCCGCCTTCTTTCCAATCTCCTTGCACCAATTGATCTAGGGCCTTGCGGAGGGCAATTGGCTGCGTACCGATGAGCTCATTCGTGCCAATATCCACCGTTTCAGGTCGCTCGGTACTGTTGCGCATGGTTATACACGGAATGCCCATAACGGTGGTTTCTTCGGTAATGCCTCCGGAATCGGTAACCACGCCTTTGGCATGTTTTACCAAATAATTGAATTCGAAGTAGGAAAGCGGACCGGTTTTAATCACATTTTGGGGTTCGATTCCAAAGGCTTCCATGTTTTTCAGGGTGCGGGGATGCACGGGAAACACCACGGGAATGTCTTTTAAAGAATCTTGAATGGCGCTAAAAATGCCGCGCAATTGCGCCGCTTCATCCACATTGGAAGGTCGGTGCAGCGTCATTACCACATATTGGCCCGATTGTAAATTTTCTTCCTTCCACAATTCGGGAGCATGCAAATCGTTTTGATGATGCAAGAGGGTATCAATCATGGTATTTCCCACGAAAACAATTTTTTCAGAGGGAACGCCCGCAAGGCGGAGGTTTTCATTGGCCACTTCGGAGGTGGTGAAAAACACGTCGCTAATGGAATCCGTCACCAATCGGTTGATTTCTTCTGGCATCGACCAATCGCCGCTGCGGATACCGCCTTCTACGTGAGCCACTTTTATTTGGAGTTTTTTGGCGGTAATAGAACATGCCAAGGTGCTGTTTACATCGCCCACAACGATTACCCAATCGCAGGGATTCTGCAGCAATTCTTTTTCGAAGGCCACCATAATGGCTGCGGTTTGTTCGGCATGGGAGCCGCCACCGCAATTCAAATTGGCATCTGCTTCTGGAATTTCGAGTTGCTCAAAGAAAGAACCCGACATGCTTTTATCGTAATGTTGGCCTGTATGCACCAAGCGGAAACTAATAGGCTTGCCTTGATTTTTTTGGAAATTTATC
>JAULUW010000211.1:0-8923 GCA_032111345.1 Bacteroidia bacterium | reverse complement strand
GGCCGACTCATAGTGCAAGATATTGACGGTTGTTGGGACACCGCCGACGCATTGAACGAGGTGCGAAATACGCAATATCCCGTAGATGCACGTATCGATACGCTCCTAGGATACTGTCATAATAACAACCAATTGCGGTTTTCACAAACGCCCATTTTGGGTGCGAGTATACAGTGGTCGATACCGCAATTGTACCGCACTTTCAGCGGTTCACATGCCTATAATTATCCCGGCGTTTATGTGCCCACAGTTCGCATAAGTAAAAACGGGTGCGATTCGAGTCGCACGTTCGACTCTATAATCATTCACGGTCCAGTAGCCCAAATTTCCAATATCATTAACCAGTTTCAATGTCAAATTACCGACACGGTGTATTTTACAAATGGGTCTATTTCATTTCGCAATAAGGCCTTGTCTGTTTTTTGGGATGCCCAAGATCCTTTTGGCCCTGTATGCCAGGCACCGGGAATGAACAACCAAAACAAGGGCGCAAATTGCAATTTCTCTACGGATTCAATATCCTTTAAACACATGTATCAAAAAGGAAAAGAAGGCTGTTATTTTGCAAAATTAGTAGTAGTTGACACCTCTTTGGGCTGCGCGGATTCGATGGTCGCAGCGGTTCCTTTAATGGCACCAGAAGCGAAGGGAAAATTCACCCCCTCTGATACTCTAGCATGTCCAGGTCCTAATTTAGTTACCCAAAATAAAACCTTGACCTTTGATTTGAATAAGCCGGAACCGAGCTGTTTGAAATATGCATGGTGGGTGATGTGGGATTCGCTGCAAGCCTCTAAGAGTTCGAATTTTGATAGCCTGTGGGTGCCCAATTCCGTGGGGCATAATTACAACCATTTGGTTCCCGCGGGTGATTCTTTGGGATATGTAACTGTAGGATTAATTGTTGAGAATGGACTGGATTCAACCGGGAAAATATGCCGAGATACGGCTTGGTTTGCAAAAGTGATTAAAGTAACCCGTATCGATGCACGATTTACCAGCAATTACAACGATTCGACGCACTTTTGTCGGGGAGATACCCTTCGATTTGCACTTTTAGATACCCAACAAAACACCGGAATCCGCTTTATTTGGGATTTTGGAGATGGTCAAAGGGTCGATACGGTTTCTCAAAAGCCTGTTTTTCACCAATATGCCAAAGGCGGTTCGTACTGGATAAAGCTGGTTGCCATTCATCCCGATGGGTGTCGGATGGAAGAGGGCATGTGGGTGCACGTGGGCGTTGTGCCGCAATTCAGCGTATCGAGCACCAATTTGTGTATTGGCGGTGACAGTTTACAGCTGATTCAATCGAATCGGTATTATACTTGGGGAAACCCGAAAACACCTAATTTTAACAGCGCAAAACGATATAATGAGGGCAAAGAAGCCGTGTTTTTTGACCTCCAAGAGGGTGCAGGATTTCAATATTATGGAGAAAATCCAAAGGTGAAATTTAAAGCGCCTGGCAATTATGCTATTTCTATGATAGCGAGAGACAGTTTGGGATGCCAAGATACCCTGAGCAAGTATATTTATGTATCGGTTTCTGGAATTTATGCCGGATTTACTTCCGCAAGCGATACCTTTTTATGTCCGCAAGCGATCGCATTTACCAGTACTGCCACGACCTACGATTCGCTCCATGCAAAGGGCCTGGCCGGAGATGTCATCAGCAGTTTTGAGTATTCTTTTGGAACTAAGTATCCCAAAAGTTTGTTTCCCAATCCCAGTAGATTTTTTGAAACGGGAACCTATCAGGTGGTTCAAAAAGTGCGGAACCAAAGAGGATGTATAGATTCATTTGTGAAGAATATCGCCGTTATAGGTCCGCATGCTGCGTATGATTTTATTAAAGATACGGTGGGTTGTTCGCCCCTTCGGGTTGATTTCAAGAATTTAAGCACGGCTGCGAGTGAATACACGTGGAGGTTCAAGGATGTTAATAACAATGTACTTACGACCTCCTCTGATTCCAATGTTTTTTTGGGATATCGGGGTTATGGCAGCTTTTATCCCTTATTGGTAGCACGGGGAACTTTTACGGTAAACGGGATTACCCGTGTTTGTGAATCCGTTTATCCCGATACCAGTATAGACGTAAAAAGAGAAGTTCGGGTATTAGAACGTCCTAAGGCGAATATAGTTTGGGCAACCGATTGTAAAACGTTTACCACAAGATTTTACGACCTCAGTTCTATGAACACCGGCAATATTACCCATTTTTGGGCTTCCTTTGGAGATGGGGTGGATTTGGGGAATGGATTCGACCCAACTCAACAAATTGGAAACATTATGCATACTTATTCCGATACAGGTACGTATAATTTAATGGCCCAAATTCGAGGATCAAATGGTTGCGCAGATACGTTTAGAGCCAAAGTTAAAATTGCGCCTCCGCCTGTTGCCCATTTTCGATGGGATCCAAACTGCATTGGTAACGCTACCCAGTTTTACGATGCTACCCGGACTTTTAATGATTATATTACCTCTTATTTCTGGGATTTTAACGATGGGAGTTATGGTTCCTTGCGAAACCCGAAGAAAACCTTTAACAACGATCGCAGTTATTCGGTGCGATTGATCGTTCGAAATTCGGCAGGTTGCGTAAAAGACACAACCCAAACGGTACTCATCTATTCACGACCGGCCGTGCAATTTTATGCAAATTCCGTTTGCGATAAAGACACCACTAATTTTGTACAACTTACAACAGCAAAACAGGAAATAGATGCCTATGAATGGAATTTTGCCGATGGGAATGTTTCGCAAGCATGGGCGCCCCAACATGTATATGCCGCCCCCAACTCCTACAACGTAAAATTAAAGGTAAAAACCATTCACGGTTGCTCGGACTCATTGAGCAAGTGGATCTTCGTTAATCCCAATCCTGTTGCAGACATGGATTTAATCGGAGATTCTGTGCAATGTTTCACGCAACACAATTTTAAACTACAGGATACGTCTATTATTTTTAGCGGAACTACCTCTGCACAGTGGCACTTTGGAGATGCCAGTTCCGCTTTGTCTAAAAATGTGCAGAAACGCTTTGCCGATACCGGTTTGTTTAAAATAGCGTTGGTCTCAATTTCCAATTTCGGATGTCGCGATACCGCCTATAAACACCTGCGTGTTTTGCCTTCTGTTATGCCTGATTTTACCATCGACAATCCGCAGCAATGTTTTAGGGGGAATCAATTTCAATTCCAGAATAACAGTATTTTAAGTGCAGGAACCTATGATTTTGTGTGGGAATTTGGAGATGGATCCGACACGTTAAATGCAGAGGCTCCTCTACATTCGTATTCGGATACCGGAATATTAGAAGTACGTCTGCGTACCTTAACCCAATTAGGCTGTGCCGATACGGCGGCTAAATTCGTTCAATTGTGGCCTATGCCCAAAGCCGATTTTCTTACCAACGATTCGGATCAATGCCTAAGCACCCATAATCTGGTTTTTACCAATGCGTCGGATATTTCTTGGGGAAATTTGAATTACACTTGGGACTTTAGCAATGGAACACAGGATTCGAATACAGATGCCAAAATCAGGTTTTCCGATACCGGCAATTTCAAGGTGCGCTTAATAGCAGTAAGTGCGCAGAAATGTGCAGATTCATTGGTTAAAAATGTTTGGATCCGAGAAATGCCCAAGATGTCGTTTGCCATAAACGACAGCAGCCAGTGTTTGAATCAAAATGTATTCCACTTTAAAAGTACGTCCACTGCGGCACGAGGAAATGTAAGTAATTTGTGGAATTTAGGAGACGGAACGACCTCAAATAAAGATTCGATAAAGCATTCGTATTCCATAGATTCAGAGCCTATCGTGAAGTTGTATTCAGAAACCATTCATGGGTGTTTGGATTCCATCCAGCGTTTCATATTTGTGCGACCCATGCCCCAAGTGAAAATTTGGGTAAACGACAGTCAGCAATGTGTGAATCAGCAGGCTTTTGTATTCAGAGATACGAGCACAATCCGCTATGGCAGTTTCAGTTCTTACTGGCGTTATAAAGGGGATAGTGTGGTTTTGGGCAAGGTCTTACAGGTAAATTTCCCCCGAGATACTTTTTATAAAGTACGTTTGATTTCTGAGAGTGTGTATGGTTGCATCGATTCTTCGGATCAGCGTGTACAAACTTGGCCGAGGCCTTACGCGAATTTCAGTGTTTCTGATAGTGCGCAGTGCTTTCGTGGAAATACGTTTGAATTCAAGCAGACGGGTACCTTGAAATCGGGGACTATGACCCATATTTGGCGTCTTGGCGATACAACGAATGTGGTTTTGGGGAGTGCTGCCAAACACCACTACGGGTCGTTTGGCACTTTTACGGTGCAATTGCGCAGTGAAAGTGATCGTAATTGTGTGGATAGTATTGATAAATCGGTGCATGTATGGGCCATGCCTGTTGCAAAATTTGATGTGAACGATGCGACACAGTGTTTAAGGGGCAATAGCCTGGCTTGCAGCAGTAACGCCAATATTCCGCAGGGTAGCTTGAGGTATTTTTGGGATTACGGGGATGGGAACAACGATACCGGTTATTCAAGGCAACATGTTTATGCGCGTCACGATACTTTTGCCCTTATCCATTGGGCCCTATCGGAACACGATTGTGGAGATACGGCGGCACAAACCGTGGTTATATATCCTATGCCCGTTTCGAAGTTTCTCATAAATGATACGGGTCAATGCATCAATCAACAATCCTTTACTTTTAGCGATATTTCCACTATCGCCCATGGCAATATGCAAAGAAAGTGGGTGTTTTTTGATTCGAGTGGCATTCAGAAATCTATTACGAGGAGCTTCCCCACAGATATTCGATATCCGATCGCCTTGCAACAGGTGTCGGAATTTGGATGTGGAGATACATCGATGCAATTTATTACGGTGTTCCCCAAACCCAATCCTGCGTTTCGCATTAACGATTCGGCCCAGTGTTTAAGTCAAAATTTTTATAAATACATCAATGAATCAACTATAAAATATGGAAGCCTTAGCTATGCTTGGGATATAGGCGAATTTGGAGAAAAGTTGAATACCCAAGATGCGAATTATTTTTATAGTTTTTGGGGAATTAAATCGCCTTTATTAACCGTTACATCGGATTTGGGTTGTGTGGATTCATTGAGACGCATCATCAAAGTAAATCCAATGCCCCTGCCACAGATCGGTTATAACGATAGTTCGCAATGCTTCAATACGCAAAACTTTGTTTTCTGGAGTAAAAGTAAAATTGCAGAGGGGGCATTGACTCATTTGTGGGATATGGGAGATGGAAATGTATTGCAATTGGATTCCTTTGGACATTATTACTCAAAAGATACCTTTTACGACGTGAAATTGGTGGAAACGAGCGATCAAGGGTGTGTGGATTCAACCGCGACTTTTGTGGTAGCGAGACCCAGTCCAGAGATAGAATTTTACATCAATGACCCCATACAGTGTTTGCGTCAAAATCGCTTCGAAATTCTGAATTTTACCCGTATTAAGTACGGAACGACTGCAAGTTCTTGGGATTTTGGCGATGGTACTACAACCGCGGATTTTGAACCCGTACACGTGTACAATTCCCATGGGGTTTATACGGTTTCTTTAAAAGCGATCTCCAATCATGGTTGTCGGGATACCCAGAATCAGGAAGTTATTGTTGGCGCAATGCCGGAAATGCGATTTATGGTTAACGATCCGGGGCAATGCTTTCCCACCCAAAATTTCGCATTTTTGAATTTATCTGCGATAAAGTCGGGGATTTTTAGCTCTAAATGGCATTTTGGCGACGATTCTGTTCGGATTTCCGACGGGGATCAGTGGTATAAATATGCACAGATTGGGGATTATCCTGTTACGTTGATTGGAATTTCCGAATACGGTTGCATGGATTCTGCAAGTCGCATCGTTAGCGTAAATCCCAGTCCTCAGGTGCGCATAACCCTTAACGATTCCGATCAATGTATCAATGCTCAGAATTTCATATTCAAAGCGGAAAGCACTATCGATAAGGGGAATATCCGCAGGTATAATTGGAGTTTGGATGAGGGCGATTTGAATACCTACAATGTGGAAACAGTAACCAAGCGCTACGCATTTTCAGGATTTAAAACCATACGATTGGTAAATATAAGCGACAGTGGTTGTATAGACAGTGCCAAGCGCATCATTCGGGTGTATCCAAAGCCGAGCGCCAGGATGCAAATCAATGATTCCGCGCAATGTTTATATCAAAATCGCTATGTTTTTACGGATAGTTCAACGGATTCTTTAGGAATTTTGCGTCGATGGTGGAACATTAACGATGAGCAAAAAGGAGTGCAAAATCAAATCAGTCATGTGTTTGGTAGTTCAGGTGTTAAACAGATTTCCCTCGTAACCGAAAGTATTTGGTCGTGTTTGGATACGTCCAACAGGGAGGTTTATGTGAAGCCCATGCCAGATGCGCGTTTTGAACAGTTGCGGGAGTTTTATTGCGAACAAACGGGTTCATATCCTTTAAATTCCTTGCGTCCGGGTGGGTCATTTCGGGGTAAAAACGTGAACAACGGGGTCTATATACCCCGGATTTTGTGGCGGGATACGGTGACGTATGTAATTACGGAAAATGGCTGTATCGATAGCAGCAAACAATACACTCAGGTATATCCACAACCCTTCGTGAATCTAGGGTCGGATACCTTAATGTGTAAAAATGAAATGCTCGAGTTGCAGTTGCAAAGTTGGAACAGCCAATACCGATGGGATGACGGTTCGAGTCGTGCAGCAAGACGGATTACCATGCCTGGAACGTATTGGGTGCAAGCGGTTAATTTATGTGGTGTGGTAAGCGATACGGTTCGTATTGAATTCCGAGATGATAATTGTCGGATTTATTTCCCCACAGCTTTCACGCCCACTGCAGATGCAATTAATGAAACCTATAAACCGGTGGGTTTTGACTTAGATGAAATGGAATACTTGATTTTTAACAGGTGGGGTCAGAAGATACATGAAGGCAATTTGAATGATTCGGGTTGGGACGGAAGGTATCTAGGGTCTGATGCCCCACAAGGAGCCTATGTATTAAGCGTACGTTACCGCTATACCACTGGAAATCGGGTAGTTTTAGGGAATGACCGCGTGGTGTTTTATTTATTGCGCTAGAACGACCTTACTGCCATTCTGAAACTCCCTTAAGCAGCTCTCTGGTATCTTCAAAAAATTCTTTTGCGCTGCTTGAATAAGGCTCTTGCAGGAGTTTTTCCTGTTTTGGAGTAATTAAATAATAGCCCCTGCGTTTGAACGGTGCATATGTTTCATTAGGTAATAATTTATGTACCCAGAACGGTTTATAGTCTATTTGTACCAATTGAACTTCGCTCCCACGGTGAAGTATTTTGACGCGGGCTAAAATACCCCCGTCTTTATACCGTTCTCTCTGGTTGGAAACAAAATTACCCAAGCTGTAGGCAACAGGTACTTTCTTTCCGGTTTTACTGGTAATGGTTTTTATGGGTTGTATAACATGGGGATGCATCCCAATTATCGCATCAGCGCCGGCATCGGCTAAGAACTGTGCCCATAATTGCTGTTGCTTGCTCTCTTGGCGTTGGTATTCATTGCCCCAATGCATAACCGGAATGATGAGATCAGCCCCTTGGGATTTGGCTTTAGCAATCGCCTTTTTTATATATAAACTGTCGATGATGTTAACCATATTGGGTGGCTGCACTATCAAGCCATTGGTGCCATAGGTATAGTTCAAAATAGCAATTTTTAAGCCTTTTATGGTTTGAATATAAGGATAGTGCTTATTGAATTCTGGGGTGTCTTTAAAGGTGCCGGTATGTTTTATTTGGAAACTGTCTAACACACGTAAGGTTCGTTCTAGACCTCTTTTTCCGCCATCTTGACTGTGGTTATTGGCGGTTACGAGTAAGTCAATGCCAAGTTCTTTCATGTTAAGGGCGTACGCATCTGGAGAAGAAAACTGGGGATACCCTTTGTAAGGAGGTCCTGCCAAGGTTACTTCCAAATTAGCCACACTTAAGTCGGCACTTTCCAATGCACTCCGAAGAAATTGAAATCCGGGTTTGTAGTCGTACCCGTCTGTGGAATCAAGTTTAGCCGCCTGAATTTGGGGACCATGACCCATAAGATCGCCACCAAAAACCAAAACCAAACTGTTGAGGGTATCAATGGGAGTCTTTTTTATATTTTGAGAAGAGGCAGTTGTGCAAAAGCTTGCAACACTCAGAAGTATAGTGGTTTTAATTAATCGGTCAAGGCCCAGCATGCTGCGAATATAAGGCTAGTTATAGGGATTTGAAATGTCCAACTCTCTATAACTATGTAGAAGTCATTTTCTATAGGAATTTTCCTATGCTTTTGCTTCTCTTGAGTCTTTTAAGGAAGTTCATTGTTATGTGCTTCCTAGATCCAAATTAAGAAGTTCAATTATTGTTCTTGCCGTTAATGAGGCGAAAAACAAAAAGAATTACACCCGTAAGTAATACCCCGAAGATAATTAAGAGTAAATGGTAGTTAGAGTCCATGATGGCGATTTTAAATGTTTTGTTATTGTTATAAAGTAAAGATAATTAAGCGATTAACATATTTAATAACAGCGATTATACCTAATATTGAGTATTATCGCAAATATTATTCATGAAAAAAAGAAAAATAATACCCTTTAAATGAAAATATGACGTAAATGACAGAATAACTAGCAGATAGATCCAATTTGGTGTTGTAAATACTGCTTGGTTTAAAGAATTAAAGCATTTCTAAATACGAGGAAAAAGGAAGAGGCCGCCCAATGGGCGGCCTCTTCCTTTTGAATTATGTTCGGGTACAGCTTCTGAATTTCGGACCTGCCTTCTAGAGGTTGGTCAATACGTTGATTTTCAGAAAGCCATGCTCCCCAAGGGTTTTATTTTCG
>JAULUW010000210.1:0-4062 GCA_032111345.1 Bacteroidia bacterium | reverse complement strand
GTTATTGGAGGCCGTGTAGATGGCATACACCCCCGACAACCCTTTGCCTCATTTAGTGAAGCCAATAAAAACACCCAGGCCTATGTAATCGATATCGAAAACAGCCAAGTTTGGAAATCCGATTTAAACAGTCTTAGTAACAACCTCAAGGAACAACTAAGCAGTACTAATATGAATTTCCACCAAGAAAAAGACACCTTGTATATTATTGGTGGTTATGGGTATTCCCCTCAAGCAGCAGATCATAAAACCTATAACTTTTTAACCACTCTAAGCGTTTCAAAAGTAATTGCGGCCATAAAAGCGGGCAACAGTTTCAGTACCCATATTAAACAAACAAGTTACGATAAATTTGCCGTTACCGGTGGGCATTTGGCCCACATGAATGGCGAGTTTTATTTGGTAGGTGGACATCGATTCGACGGCCGTTACAATCCGATGGGAAACAATACCTATACCCAAGAATACACCCATGAAGTACGTCGATTCCGCATTAATAATAGCGGTTCCACCCCTATTATTTACGGGTATAGCGCGATTCACAATGAAGACCATTTGCGCCGTAGGGATTACAATTTGGTTCCACAAATTTTCGAAGACGGAAGTCATGGTTTTTTAATTTCTTCCGGCGTATTCCAAAAAAATGCCGATTTGCCTTTTTTATATCCAGTACAAGTACATGATACCTTTATTAAACCCATCACGGATTTCAATCAGTACCTAAGTCATTATCACAGTGCATCCGTAGCCTTTTATAATAAAGGTTCAAAACAAATGCACTCCTTGTTTTTAGGAGGACTTTCACAATACGATTATGAAAACGGAACATTGATTAAAGACGACCGCGTTCCGTTTGTAAAAACAATAAGTTTGCTTACTCAAACCGCAGCTGGCGGGTATACGGAATATAAACTTGATGCGAAAATGCCCGAATTTTTAGGCAGCAGTGCAGAATTTTTATTCAACCCGGACTTGCCACAAATTTCCCACGAAATTATAGACTTGGATGCAATTAGCGGCGATACCCTACTACTCGGATATATTCTTGGGGGAATTCAAAGCGACAGTCCAAATCCTTTCTCCGATAACACCATTTCACTTACCAAAGCAAATCCTACGCTTTACGCCGTTACTTTAATAAAAAGTACTTTAAGCACGGGTTATTTAAGCCCTATCCCCGACTTAAAAATATATCCAAATCCCAATCAAGATGGCAAATTGCAGATACGCTTTCCATTTGAAACCGAATCTCCAAGCATTTTTGTGTACAACCAATTCGGACAGGAATTACAACATAGCGAACTCCAAAAATCTGCAACGGGAAGTTTTGAATTTCAAATTGATGCTAAAATCCCTGGCCAAATGTTATACTTAAACATTCAAACTCGCGACAAACAAAACTATAAAAAGGCCTTGGTTTGGCAGCCTTAATACATTCAATTTTCTACACGTTCCACTCCTACGCGTTTCTTATTCAACAAACAAAAGGGCTGTCTCAAATGAGACAGCCCTTTTGTTTTGAGCACTTATGAACTTAAAGCATGGTGCTTGGACAAACATAGGCAGTTACTTCGAATGCCGGATTGTCTTTCAAGGCATTGAATCCGCCTTGTACATTGATCAAGTTATCGTAACCGCGTGCTTTCAAAATAGAATTGAAAATCATTGAGCGGTAACCGCCAGCACAATGCACATAGTAGGTTTTTTTCGGATCGATTAGGGTCATACTATCATTGATATAATCCAAGGGACCGTTAATGGCTCCTACAATATGCTGTGAACCGTATTCGCTGGCTTTGCGCACATCGAGGATGTTCAAGGAATTGTCTTCCTTGTATTTTTGCACAAACTCCGCTACACTGAGGTTCGGAATGCTTTCTACTTCCTTACCTGCGGCTTTCCATGCTTCGATGCCGCCATGTAAATATCCCATAGCAAAATCATAGCCCACTCGAGCCAAACGGGTAACTACTTCTTCTTCGGTACCCTCATCTGACACCAATAAAATAGGTTGTTTTATATCGGTTATGAGTGCTCCAACCCAAGGTGCAAAGCTCCCATCCACCCCGATGTTTATGCTGTTAGGGATATGTTCAGCCGCGAAAACATCCGCATTACGAGTGTCTAATACGATCGCATCGGTTTCGTTTGCTGCTGCTTCAAACGCATTTGGACTTAAAGCCTTAAGCCCTTGGTCTAAAATGCGGTCGATAGACTCATACCCTTGAATATTCATTAAAACGTTCTTGGGGAAGTACCCAGGAGGAGGCATTAAACCATCCAACAACTCAGCCATAAAAGTTTCACGATCCAAACCATCACGTAGAGCGTAATTGGTTTTTTTCTGATTGCCTAAGGTGTCTGTGGTTTCTTTGCTCATATTTTTACCACAAGCACTGCCAGCACCATGTCCTGGATACACTATGATGTCATCGGATAAAGGTTTGATCACATTCTGCATGGAATCGTACATCATAGAAGCCAATTTATCCTGAGTAAGGTCTTCAATGACTTTTTGAGCCAAATCAGGTCTACCAACGTCACCAATAAATAAGGTATCTCCGGTAAATATTGCATGTTCAACTCCATTTTCATCAATTAGCAAAAAAGTTGAACTTTCCAAGGTATGACCTGGGGTATGCAATACCCTTATGGTAACATCACCAAGTTTAAACTCTTGACGGTCTTCGGCTGTAATGGCATCAAAGCCGGGTTTAGCGGTAGGTCCAAAAACGATACTTGCACCGGTTTTCTTGGCTAAATCTAAATGTCCACTTACGAAATCCGCATGAAAATGCGTTTCAAAAATGTACTTGATGGTGTTGCCGTCTTTTTCAGCACGATCGATGTAAGGTTGTACCTCGCGAAGGGGATCTACGATCGCTGCTTCGCCGTTTGATGCTATATAGTAGGCTCCGTGCGCCAAGCATCCTGTGTAAATTTGTTCTACTTTCATGGCAGATTTATTTAGTTTATTGCTTTTGTACTACAAAGTTCAACAAAGCAAGGCACTCAAAAAGTGAGAAAAATCACCACTTTTTGATGATTTTCGTCATGTTTTTAACGAAAAACGACCAATTTTAACTAGTTTTAGCCCATGAGTATACTTCAAGAATTCAAGACCTTCATTCAAAAGGGAAATGTTGCAGAACTAGCTATTGCAGTAGTAATGGGCACCGCGTTTCAAAGTGTTGTGCAAAGTTTTGTTAACGATCTCATTATGCCCATCATTACACTGATGAGCGGATTTGAGAAATTAAGTGATTTAAAGGCAGGGCCTTTTAATTATGGTAAAATCATTGCCGCTACGCTAAACTTTCTATTTGTCGCAATCGTGGCTTTTTCCATCATTAAAGTGTTGAATAAGCTTAAGGACGTTAAAAAGTCAAACTAATTATTCCTTAACGATCTTGAAGGCTTCATTTCCCACTTTCAAAATATAAATACCTCTAGAAAGTCCCCCTAAATTCAAGCGATATCGCTCTGCATTTTCCCGAAAAACGGGTACTTGAAGGGCTTTACCATTAACCGTCATTAATTGTATGTTTTCCTGAGGGAAATGGGTTAACACCTGTAACTGCTCTTTAACAGGATTCGGAAAAACGTGTGTGCGCCATCCAATCAAGGCCCCAAAAGTACTGTTGGAATTGGTGTCGATAATAATTTGAGCTTTTTCCGCCACACGGAGAGTGGCTTCAAAACAAGGTGCAAAACTCTTGGTTTCATCATACACTTGATCGGGTAACAGTACATATTCTTTTTTTATATCCACATCCGCAAATAACTCCAATGTACCCGGATCACTGTTTTTATTTCCATAACCCATTAAGACTTTTCCAGCTAACAATTTGTTTTGATATGAAACCATATTAGCATCCCCGCCAATTTGCTCCAGCGCTTTTTTAACACGGGGGTTTGTTAAATCTACGGTGTTACGACTTGCGTGAGAAATAAACACGTGATCTCCCGGATCAATTGCTCCAATCAAATCCACAAATGCGGTTATGTGGGTGGTATCTCTGAAATCGAAATGATAGTAAACCTGCTCATTTAAAGGATACC
>JAULUW010000209.1:0-10032 GCA_032111345.1 Bacteroidia bacterium | reverse complement strand
TGGAAAAGACCCAATTCCTACACGCGGAGGCGGAAGTATTCCCATTGTAGCGCTATTTGAAAAAGAATTGCAAACCAAAACCGTATTAATGGGTTTTGGATTAGACAGCGATGCCATCCACTCTCCTAACGAACATTATGGCGTATTCAATTATTTCCGTGGAATAGAAACAATTCCCAGATTCTTCCATCATTTTGCTGAAATGAATAAATAAGAATATGGCGCTCCTTGATGGTGAAGTTTATGAAGCATACAGACCTGAGCTGCTGAGTAAATACCGTTTGCTATTGCGGACGTTAAGCGGCAAAGTGCCTAAAGATAAAATTAAAGGCGTTCGCGAAGCCTTTGATTTTGCCTCGCGTGCCCATGAAGGAACTGTCCGAAAAAGCGGAGAACCTTACATATTTCACCCATTGGCGGTAGCACAAATTGCTGCCGCCGAATTGGGTTTAGGTGCAACTTCCGTAATCTGTGCTTTATTGCATGATGTTGTGGAAGATACCGAAATTACCCTTGAAGATATTGAAAGGAAATTCGGTTCAAAAGTGGCGACTATAATTGGAGGACTCACTAAGATCTCGGTAGTTTTCGAGACCGTAGATAGCGATTCGAGTATACAAGCTGAAAATTTCAAAAAAATGCTTCTCACTTTGGGAGAAGATTTGCGTGTAATTCTTATTAAGTTGTGTGATCGCTTGCACAATATGCGCACTTTAGGATCCGTACCTGAGAAAACCAAACTCAAAATCGCTTCTGAAACCATGTTCATTTATGCCCCTCTCGCCCATCGATTGGGTTTGAATGCCATAAAAATTGAAATGGAAGACTTGGCCCTGAAATATACGGACTCAAATGCATATCGCACTATATCCGATAAAATTAATGAGACCAAGCAAGTAAGACAACGTTACATCCGTGAATTTATTGAGCCTTTAAGCGAAGAATTGGAGCGCTCTGGAATGAAAATTCACGAAATCAAGGGCCGACCGAAAAGCATCCACAGTATTCACCGAAAAATGACTACACAAGGAATTCCTTTTGAGGAAGTGTATGACGCATTTGCCATTCGGGTAATTCTGGATACTGAAATTCAAAACGAAAAATCCGATTGTTGGAGGGTATACAGTATCATTACCGATCGGTACCGACCCCATCAAGGCCGGTTAAGAGATTGGTTAAGCAGACCTAAAACAAATGGTTATTCCGCCTTGCACACTACGGTATTAGGACCTAAAGGGCGTTGGGTAGAAGTCCAAATTCGTTCCAAACGGATGGATGATATTGCAGAACGTGGTTTGGCTGCACATTGGAGATACAAAGCACAACAAGGTGAAAAAGGCAATACACCGCAAGACGAAGCCTTTGAAAATTGGTTAAATGCTGTTAAAGAAACTTTAGAAAATAACGATTTAACCGCGATGGATTTGGTGAACGAATTCAAATATTCTCTGTTGGGAGAAGAAATTTTCGTTTTCACCCCAAAAGGAGAAGTTAAATCGATGCCTGTTGGTTCTGTAGCACTTGATTTTGGATTTGCCATTCATACAGAAGTAGGTTTGACTACCTTAGGTGCTAAAGTGAATAACAAATTGGTTGCGATTGGTCATGAACTAAAGAATGGCGATATCGTTGAGATACTAACTACTCAAAAGTACCGAGCCAATGTGCAATGGTTAGAGGTAGTTCGCACGGGAAGAGCACGAACCAAAATAAGGGAATTCCTAAGAGACGAAAAAACCAAACAAGCCGGTCGTGGAAAAAGTATTATGGAACGCATGTTCCAAAAACACGAAGTTCCATTTACCGATAAAAATTTACAGCTCATTTATAAATACTATAAATACAAGAGTGCTAGCGAGTTTTTTCATGCGGTAGCAGAAAGTAAAATTCGAATGACGCGAGAAATCCTCATCGATGTACTTTTTCAAAAGGATAATACCGTTGAACTTCCCCCGAAAAAAGAACGTAAAAAGAGTGCCGGACAGATTGTATTTGGAGAAGATTATGAAATGCCCTATTCCTTGGCACAATGTTGCAATCCCCTACCGGGCGAACCAATTTTCGGATTTGTTACCGTTAGCGATGGCGTAAGTATACACCGAACAACTTGTCCTAATGCCTCTAAATTAATGAGTCAGTACGGATACCGAATCATTCCTGCTTCCTGGCAAGACGATTACAGTAAGGCATTTGATGCCCACATATCTGTTCGCGGAATCGATGATGTGGGAATCGTGAGTCGGATTACCGATATTATTTCTAAAGATTTACAGGTAAATATGAAAAGTATCAACATCAGAGCAAATGCAGATGGCACCTTTGGTGGTGATATTGAAGTAATGGTAAATAATTCGGAGGATTTTAAAGAGTTACTGACTCGAATCAAAAACACCCATAAATACATTGAGGTTGAGCGAATCGAATCACTCAACCTCAATTAAGGAGGGTATTTCAAAAACGTATTAAGCGCCTTCTAAAGCGGCAACACCGCCAACGATTTCCGAAATTTCACGGGTAATCGCAGCTTGTCTTGCTTGGTTATACGCCAAACGGAGTGCGGATAAAAGTTCACCTGCATTGTCGGTGGCTTTATCCATAGCAACCATTCGAGCACCGTGTTCAGAGGCCAAAGAATCTAAAAGAGCACGGTATACCTGCGTCTTTAAAGATCTTGGTATCAAATCTTCTAAAATAGCTATTTTAGAAGGTTCAAATAAATATTCCGTTGCGCTGCTTTGTGTGGTATCTGCCTTAGAAACTACAGGCAAAAGGGCTTCGTTGGTAAGAATTTGCGTCGCGGCATTCTTGAATTGGTTAAATACCAACTCAATTTTATCATAGGTACCCGATTTGAACTTTTCGATTAGCATTTCCGTAAACTCGAATGCTTTTGCGGCGTTTAAATCTAAGGATAGGGTTTGATAATCTAAGTTAATGGTATAACCGTAACGCTTTAAGGTTTCACCTGCCTTTTTACCAACACACAGTATGTCAACATTGCCTTGTTTGTTCAATTCTTTATAATCGTTTTGAAGTAAATGTAAGGTACGTTTTGCCACATTGGCATTAAACGCACCACACAAACCACGATCGCTCGAAATCACTACAAGACAGACCTTTTTAACTTCACGCTGATTAAAATACACGGCCAAACGATCGTCGTCGACACTTTCCTGAAGATTTGCCATAATGCCTTTCAATTTAAGGGCATAGGGTCTCATCCGCACGATGGCATCGCTGGCCTTCCTCAATTTAGTCGCGCTCACCAATTTCATTGCTTTGGTGATTTGTTGCGTGCTAATTGTGGAGGATATTCGAGCGCGTATTTCTTTTTGATTCGACATGTATATATCGATTAAGCGGTGTAGTTCAATGAAATTTCAGCTCCAACTGCTTCCAAAACGCTGGTTACATTGTCGTCGATTTTACCCGCTTTCAAAGCCACCAAAACATCTTTATGTTTTTGTTCTAAGTAGGATACAAATGCGGTTTCGAACTCACGGATTTTGTTTACCGGAATGTTTCTCAACTTATTTTTAGTTCCTAAATAGATCATTGCAATTTGATTTTCTACCGTTTGCGGTGAAAACTGGGCTTGCTTCAACATTTCTACGTTACGGGCACCTTTTTCAAGTACAGACTTGGTAGCAGCATCTAAATCAGAACCGAATTTAGCGAAGGCTTCCAATTCTCTGTATTGCGCTTGGTCAAGTTTCAAAGTACCAGCGACCTTTTTCATTGATTTGATTTGTGCATTACCTCCAACACGTGATACAGATATACCTACGTTAATTGCAGGACGCACACCAGAGTTGAACAAGTTAGATTCTAGGAATATCTGTCCATCGGTAATCGAAATTACGTTGGTTGGAATATAGGCAGAAACGTCACCTGCTTGGGTTTCGATGATTGGCAATGCGGTCAAGGAACCTCCACCGCGAACTTTACCTTCTAAAGACGCAGGTAAATCATTCATTTTGGAAGTAATATCATCGTTAGAGTTCAATTTACAAGCACGTTCGAGGATACGACTGTGCAAGTAAAACACGTCTCCAGGATAAGCTTCACGCCCTGGAGGACGGCGAAGTAACAAGGAAACTTCGCGGTAAGCTACTGCTTGTTTAGACAAATCGTCATATACCACTAATGCGGGCAAACCTAAATCTCTGAAGTATTCACCAATGGCACAACCTGACATAGGAGAGAAAAACTGCAAGGGAGCAGGTGCAGAAGCAGGAGCCGATACAACTACGGTGTATGCCATAGCGCCGTTTTCTTCCAAAGATTTCACCACTTGTTTAACAGTAGATTCTTTCTGACCACATGCTACATAAATACAAAATACGGGCTTTCCAGCTTCGTAAAATTCTTTTTGATTGATAATGGTATCGATTGCGATGGCTGTTTTCCCTGTTTGACGGTCACCAATGATCAATTCACGCTGACCTCTTCCAATTGGAATCATCGCGTCGATCGCCTTAATACCTGTTTGTAAGGGTTCGGTTACCGGTTCGCGGAACAATACACCGGGAGCTTTACGCTCTAAAGGCATTTCAAATAAATCTCCTTCGATAGGACCTTTACCATCGATAGGCTCACCTAAAGCGTTCACTACACGACCCAACATACCGTGACCTACTTTCAGGCTCGCGATTTTGTTGGTACGTTTTACTTTATCTCCTTCTTTGATATCGGTACTTTTACCCATCAAAACCGCACCCACATTGTCTTCTTCAAGGTTCAAAACAACGGCACGGACGCCATTTTCGAACTCAACGAGTTCTCCGCTTTGAACTCCGAAAAGTCCGTAAATACGGGCAATACCATCTCCTACTTGGAGTACGGTACCTACCTCTTCTAAACTAGCAGCACTGCTGAAACCAGCGATCTGGTCTTTCAATATGCTGGATACTTCGTCTGGCCTGATATGTGACATAGTTTTATGCGATTTGAAGTTCTTTTTTAATTTTTTTCAATTGGGTTAATACGGTGTTATCAAAAATACGACCGTTAAATTCTATAGTTAAACCACCAATTATGGTAGGCTCAATTTTGGTATTAATTTTCACAACTTTCGCATCGGTAACGTCTTTAACATACGTTTCAATGCGCGTAAGTGTGTCGTTAGATAAGGCTGCTGCGCTTTCTACTTCAACCAGAACAATTTTATTCACTTGGTTGTAAAGCTTCATAAAGCCCTGCCCCATTTCTGGAATAAGCCCTTCTCTTTTCTTATCAATCATAAGCGCAAACAAACCTTGAGTTAAGGGATGTTGTTTGGCAAAGATGGCACCTAAAGCTTGCTTTTTAACAGCCGTTTTATACATAGGGCTATCGAGAAATAGCGAAAATTCTCGGCTTTCATGGGCCAAGGTGATAAGTTCCTCGATATTCTCTTTTACTATATCTAAAAGTCCTTCTTCGCTTGCTTTATCGAAGAGGGCTTTGGCATAGCGAGATGCAATACGTTGTTCGGACATATTAGGCTTGCGCTTTTGTGGTTAGTTCGTTTAAGTGATGAGAAATTAATTTTTGTTGGGCTTCGTTATTAACGAGAGAATCGGACAACAATTTTTCTGCGATTTGAACTGAAAAAGAAGCGATTTCTTTTTTCAATTCATCCATAGCCGCAGATTTTTGTTTATTCAATTCTTCACTGGCACGCAACATGATTTTCTTGGCTTCTTCCTCAGCAGCATTTTTTGCGTCACCTACTATTTTCTCTTTCATTTCGCGAGCCTCTTTTAACATGGCATCGCGCTCTTGACGGGCTTGAGTCAATAATTGCTCATTTTCCCCTTGTAATTTAGCCATTTCGTTACGAGCCTGTTCGGCTTGAGATAACGATTGGTTGATACTGTCTTCACGGTCTTTGATGGAGCCTAAAATCGGCCCCCAAGCAAATTTCTTCAGAATGAATAAAAGGATGCTGAAGGTTACCAACATCCAAAACACCAATCCTATAGCGGGAGTTACTAATTGCATTTTTTAGTTTTTTAAAACGGGGGTCGTTTTGCGACCCCCGAGGGGTTCTTACAAGAAAAGAATCAACAAACAAACAACGATTGCAAAAAATACAGCACCCTCAATAAGAGCAGCTGCAACAATCATATTTGCACGGATATCACCTGCTGATTCTGGTTGACGCGCTATAGATTCCATAGCACTACCACCAATTTTACCGATGCCCATACCCGCACCAATAGCTGCTAATCCTGCGCCGATAGCGGCACCCATTTTGCTGTAAGCAGCGGCTAAATCCGTTGCTTGAAGTAGCGTGTTCATTAAACTCATAGTTGTTTTGATTTATGTGTTAGATTTAATTTATTTTATTTCTTAATGATGATGTTCCTCAACGGCCATTCCAATGTATATGGAAGACAATAGGGTGAATACAAATGCCTGCAAGAACGCAACAAGCAATTCAAGTAGACTCATGAATACGGTAAAAGCCACACTTAAGGGACTAACCGCATATCCGAGGCTTGGATTCATATTTCCAAAAATGAAAATCAAACTGAAAAATCCCAAGATAATGATATGCCCCGCTGTAATGTTTGCAAACAAACGCAACATTAATACGAACGGTTTTAAAACAACACCGAGAATTTCAATTGGTATAATGATTACATACATCCAAACCGGAACATCGGGTGCGAAGATATGCTTCCAGTAATTTTTATTTCCACTGAAGGTGATGGTAACAAATACCACCAAAGCTAAAACCATAGTTACAGAAATATTACCCGTTACGTTGGCCCCTCCTGGGAAAATGGGAATCAATCCAAAAAGATTCAATACGAATATAAAAAAGAAAATACTTAAAAGCAGCGGCAAAAATTTGTCTGATTTCTTACCAATAGTAGGACCTGCAATATCGTCGCGCAAAAACAAAATCAAAGGCTCAATTAAGTTGTATACACCTTTAGGCGCTTTGCCTTGATTCTGGGCATAATGCTTAGCCATGCGTGTTACGAAAATGATTAAGAACAAAGATCCAATAATCAAAGACATCACATTCTTCGTCATACTGAAATCATAAATAGCTTCTTGATTGTCTTCATTTTCCCAAACCACTTTACCTTCTTCGCTGAGTTTGAAGCCTTCAAACGCGCTGTGACCGTGATTAAAATGCTGCGATGAGAACACAGTAAGACCTTGAGATTCGGCGTAAAGTATTACGGGGAGGTAAATGGATACGGCGTGTTCGCCTTCACCCCACAAATGCCAATCGTGTGCATCTGCGATATGTTCAACAATCATTTTTCCTGGTTCAAACGCTTCTTCGGCGTGAGATTCAGAATGAGCGTTTGGGGATTCGGTTGAAGTTTCTAATTCTTTCGTTTCTACAGAGGTTGCGCGCAGATTTGTGGACGACAACAGCGTAAAAAGAGCTACAATCAAAAGTTTTATTAACTTGAATTCTCCGTAAAAGCGTTGATTTTCAGACATTTGTATTTTTATTGGGCTGTTCTAAATCGGGGCGCAAGTTAGTCCGCATTTCCATAATATCAAAGAAAAGGTAGAAAAAAAACGAAACAGCAAAAACAACAACAAAATCCTTCAAAACTACCTGCATATTAAACAAACTAATAGCCAAAAAGATAAGCAGCAAAAACAGCCTGGCCATGGAACCAATCATGAGCTTCCGAATGCGCTTATTTTCCGTGATTTTTTTATCGTGATGGATGAAGTAATGTATGAGGACAAAAACAATAAGTACATAAAGCACACTAAAATAGGATAATGCGCTGATGTGCATGTGAAACAGGTTATTAGAAACCCATAACCCGATTAATAATACGGCTCCAATTGTAATTGCTTTTAGGATGTAGGGTTTCATTTATTGGAGTCCAATGACTTTAATACGCGAAACATAGCGATACCAATACCCGATAGGACCCCAATGAGGGTAAAGGCTGGAAATCGATTCTGAAGTTTTTGATCGAAAAAACGGCCAAGAAAGGTACCCAATAAAATGGTGCCTAACATTTGAAATGCCATTCCGGTAAATCTTAGAAATTTACGATTCTGATTCGTTAGATCTGGTTTCACGACTTGATTTAGGGGATTTGAAAGCTTCGGCACCCATGCTGCAATTTCCATTGAACACACCGCCTTGTTCTATGATAATCTGACGGGTTGAGATATCACCTGTTACGTTAGAAGTTCCGTGTAATACGGTAGTTTCGTCGGTTTTTATGTTACCTTTAACGGTTCCAGAAATACTGATATTGGCCGCTGTAATGTCGCCCTGTACACTGCCTGTTTCTCCGATTACAAGCTTCTGCCCTACTTCAATATTCCCTTTGACACTGCCATCTATACGTATATCTCCGTTACATTGAATATCACCATTAATAACGGTGCCTGTACCAATAAGGTTCAACAGGGCTTGTGGAGCAAGAGACCCTTTACTTTTTAACTTTCCGTTACCTAACATAATTGCAATTGTAAAAATTGATTTGGCAAATATACCCAATAATAGTTATCAAATTATCTAAAAAAATCGCAAATGTTTCGCCCATTGTTTATTGCATGCGCACAGAAGTAGAATCATACGGCTTTTCATTTTCAGAGAGTAAATCTGTAAGCACCTTTGCTTTTTGATTGCGAATTTCAATTTCTTTTTTAATATCGCTCAATTCCTGATTCAACGAAATCAACTCTTGTTTATCGCTACCAGTCAAACCGTTGGGCAATACATTGCGCAAAGGGGTGTACGCATAAAGGAAGTAGGAAAAAAGCGCGACTAGCAGGAATACGGCGCTAAAAATACTTAGGGTATTGAGCAAATTAATTTTTACGGATGCAATTTCTGCAAAAGATTCATCGTTCATTAACACCAAACGGTGTTTGTTACGAAGTTTAGAGATAATTTTGTTGCGCTTGGAATCCATGAATTGAAAATCGATTAATACTTTGTCAAATATTTCTCCAAAAATACCGTTTTTACCACATAAATCTATGAGATTTGCGTTTATCTCAGCACCTCGACCTACATATCTGTTTTTAAGTTTCCTATTAGGGGCTTTCTTCTCTTCTTGTGGAAACGATTCCTCATGGGCAAAAAAAGAATGGAACAATACCTTAGCCCATTACAACATCTTCTTTAACGGAGAACAAAAATGGCTTGAAACCTATCAAACCGTTCGAGAATCTTACAAAGATGATTTCAGAAAACCCATTGAGTTATTCAATTATGGAAGTTTAGAATCCTTGCAAGGCAATCTTTCCGCCATGGATGAGGTGGTAAAAAAAGCAAGTACCATGATCGATAAATATCCCAAAAGCAAATGGGTCGATGATGCCTACTTATTAAACGGAAAAGCCTATTTATTTAAAGGGGATGCCATAGCTGCAATTAATTTATTCGACTTTGTCAGCAATCAAAACAAAGACCTCAATGTGCAATTTCAAGCAAAATTATGGTCTGTAAGAGCCTTATTGCTTCAAAACAAAGTTATTGATGCGGAAGCAATGGCTGCAAATATTTTAAAGAATCCAAAGCTCCCTAAAGAACTTTTGCATGTTGCCCAGTTTACCCTTGGTGCTATCTATCACAAACAGAAAAAATACCAGCAATCCGCCGAATTAATTCAAAAAGCGCTTCCCAGAATAACCGATCGAATGGATTGTTATCGAAGTTATTTCGCTTTAGGTCAGGCATATCAGAAAACCGGAGATTACGCCAAAGCGGAAAGAGCGTTTGCGAAAGTACCCCGATTTAATCCGCCTTACGATATCACCTTTAATTCCCAAATTGAGCAAGTGGGCATTTTATCGGCACAGCAACGCGATTTTGCCAAAGCCAATAAGATTTTGAATCGCATGCTTAAGGACGATAAGAATTTAGAATACAAAGGACAAATTTATTATCGCATGGCCTTGAACGAATTGGATGCGGGCAATACCGAAAAAGCTTTAGAAACCCTAAAAATATCAATCCAAGAATCCCAAACTGATAAGAATCAAAAAACGACGTCCTATCTTAAAATTGGAGACGTATATTACCAACAAAGAGCTTATTTT
>JAULUW010000208.1:0-4777 GCA_032111345.1 Bacteroidia bacterium | reverse complement strand
TCCCTCAGGATTAGGCTTCTTAATGTCGGTATCGGGAATGTTTCCATGAAGTTTTAAACTTTGAGTGGTCGTAACCAGTACCGTAGCCGCCGGTTTGATCCCCGCAGCACGGCATTTGATATTGAGAAATTTTTCTGCACCTAGGTCGGAACCAAAGCCTGCCTCCGTAACGGCGTAGTCGCCAAACTGCATTGCGGCATAGGTAGCCATGATGCTATTACATCCATGTGCAATATTGGCAAAAGGTCCGCCATGTATGAAAGCAGGTCCTCCTTCAAGGGTTTGGACCAAGTTGGGTTGAAAGGCATCTTTAAGCAACATGGCAATCGCGCCTACCACACCCAAATCCTTCAATAAAAAAGTATTTCCCTCATACGTATATCCCAAAAGAATATTCCCTAATCTGCTTTTTAAATCTTCGAAAGAATTGGCCAAACATAAAATAGCCATGATTTCACTGGCGGGGGTAATGTCGAAACCTGTTTCTTGGGGAATTCCGTTTGCAACGCCACCCATTCCTGTTGTAATATTGCGAAGTGAGCGATCGTTCACATCCAATACACGGCGCCACAAAACGGCACGCAATTGAGTGGGTTTTCCTCGGTGGTTGTATTGGTAATTATCAACCAATGCGGCTATGGTATTATTCGCCGAGGTAATCGCATGGAAATCTCCCGTGAAATGTAAGTTTATGTCTTCCATGGGAAGCACTTGAGAATAGCCACCACCCGCTGCACCGCCTTTCATGCCAAAGCAGGGACCCAAAGAAGGTTCGCGCAATGCCACAATGGCGTTTTTTCCGATGGCTTGTAGCCCTTGGGTTAAGGCGACAGAGGTTGTAGTTTTTCCTGAACCGCTTTTATTGGGGGTTGTGGCGGTGACTAAAATGAGTTTGCTTTGCGAAATTTTAGTTTTATCGATGTCAAAAGAAATCTTGGCTTTATACTTTCCATAAGGTTCTACCTGATTTTCTGTTAAACCCAGGTCTTTCGAAACCTGTGTAATAGGTTTTAAGACCGCTTGTTGTGCTATTTCTATGTCCGTTAACATGGAGTAAAAATACCCAAAAAAATGAATGTGTTATATGTTCTTACTTTTTTGTTTTGAGAAATTTACAAGGATTGCCCCGGCTTGTAGGTATTATTTGCATTTAACGCTTGGGAAATGTGAAATTTTATGGTTTGGGAATTCTTTTATGAGTGTCTGAATCTCAGATATGGGGTTTTCCTTTCGGATTATTCAGCGTATTTCCGGTGAGTAATCCCGGTGCTGTATTAACTTTGTACGATGATGGAACAGGATACCATAGTGGCATTGGCCACAGGATCATCGGCTGGGGCAATTGCGGTAATTCGGGTTTCAGGTCCGCAGGCTATCCACACAACGGATTTGCTATGCAAACGTTCGGTTCGTGATTTGGCTTCCCACAGTATGGTATTGCGTCAATTATTCGATGCCGAAGGTTTGATCGATGAAGCAGTGGTTGCGGTTTTTCGAGGTCCTAAGACCTATACGGGTGAGGATATCGTGGAGATTTCGGTTCATGGAAGTACCTATATTTCGCAGCGTTTGTTGCGCGCTTTTTTGAATAAAGGCATACGTATGGCCGAGCCGGGGGAGTTTACGAAGCGGGCGTTTTTAAACGGGAAGATGGATTTGGCGCAAGCTGAAGCGGTGGCGGATTTGATTGCTTCGGAGCATAAGTTTGCCCACGAACAGGCAATGCACCAGTTACGCGGGGGCTTTTCGGCGGACATTACGGATTTAAGGGCGCGTTTATTGCATTTTACGGCGCTCATCGAATTGGAGTTGGACTTCGGTGAGGAAGATGTAGAATTTGCGTCTAGAACCGAATTAAGGACGCTTGTGGACGATATTAAGTCGCGCGTGGATGAGTTGCGCGATTCATTTGCTTTGGGAAATGCCCTAAAGAAGGGTTTTGCCCTGGTTTTAGCGGGCAGGCCGAATGCGGGAAAGAGTACCTTGTTCAATGCTTTGTTGAATGAAGATAGGGCCATTGTGAGCGATATTGCGGGAACCACGCGCGATGCTTTGGAAGATCGCATGCAAATGGGCGATGTGTCGATTCGTTTGATTGATACGGCGGGAATCCGCGAGGCCACCGATGCCATAGAACGCGAAGGCATTTCGCGTACTTTTAAACACATAGAATCGGCGGGCGCTACCCTTTATTTGTTCGACCCTTCGGAGATTAGTCCGCAAGAATTGCTTTCCGATTTGCAAAAATTACAAGAGCGTGCCAAGCGTATTTGGATTTGTGCCAATAAATTGGATGTTTTCGGGGGAAGTTTAACGCCTTATGAACAGGTTGTGCAAGAATGGAAATCGGGGGAGGAGTCTCAAATTTGGGTATTGAAAGCCAAAGATCGGGCTTCAGTAACCCAATTGCGCGGGGAGATCGCCTCGCGTTTCCGGGATGATATCGATAAATTGCAGCAATTAACGGTGGTAACGAACGCCCGACATTCGGGAGCATTGGACCAGTGTTCGGAAGAGTTGGCGGCCATAGCGCAGGGCTTGGAACTGGGCTTGAGCGGAGATTTGATGTCGTTTCATTTGCGCTCGGGCATCCGTGCCTTGGCGGGCATCACGGGCGAGATCGATAATGAGGAGGTGCTGGGGGAGATATTTAGTAGTTTTTGTATCGGAAAGTGATAGATTAAGGTCAAAGAAGCACGTTAATTTGATAGGGTATAGTGTGTGGTATTGAACCTTTTAATTTGGCTGGCTGATATATAGGGAGGAGGTCAATAGATTGAATTGTTTATTTTTGATAGGTACTCAAACGGGGGAGTCTACAGTTCATATTCAATGATTAAATATTATTTTTTGAATTATTCGATGTGGTTGCTAAGTATTATTTTCGAATATTTGCGTATCATACCGTATCAAGAATTATTTTGTGGTTAAGTATCGTGTTCGTATATTTGCGTATCATACCGTATCAAAAGTGTGAATTATGGCAATAATAAATACAGTGAATTTAGATTTGAACTTTCAATTAATCAATAAGTTAAGTTCAATTGATCGCTTTAGCGGCGAATGGTCAAATATTGAAAGACGCGAAGGCATTCATACATTAAAGCAACTTAAATCAATTGCAACAGTTCAAAGTGTTGGTGCTTCAACACGAATTGAGGGAGCGAAATTGACCAACGATGAAATTCAGGTTTTACTTTTTGAAAATTTAACAATAGACAAACTTGAAGAACGTGATCAACAAGAAGTAGTTGGATATTTTCAAGCATTAGATACAATTTCTGAGTCATTTGTTGATATACGTGTTTCTGAAGGAGATGTGAAAAACCTTCATAAAATCCTAATGAAACACAGTGAAAAAGATGAATGGCATAGAGGAGAATATAAACAACATCCCAACTCTGTAGACGCACATTATCCAGATGGCAGAACTGTAACAATTTTCAATACCACGAAGCCAGGTCAAGATACGGAAAAAGCAATGCGAACCTTGTTTGAATGGTATCAAAACGATAAGTCTACTCCTGCAGTTATAAAAGTAGCAGTTTTTGTTTATGAGTTCTTAAGTATTCACCCTTTTCAAGATGGTAATGGAAGATTAAGTCGTTTGTTAGGGACATTGTTACTCCTTAAACATGGCTATCCGTGGATTCAATTCGTAAGTTTTGAGCACGAAATCGAAAATAGAAAAACGGAATATTACAAGGTGCTAATGGATTGTCAACAAAATAGGCCAGGTGAAAGTGTTGATTTATGGCTTGATTTCTTTCTAGGTTGTTTAAGCAATATACAAGAAAAGCTTATGCAGAAATTAGAAACCCAACAATCTAAGATGACTTTAAATCCGCGTGAGAAAAAAATATTTCAATTTATTGAAGCCTATCCAGGTGTAAAGTCAGGCGAAATTGCATCTAGGTTGAATATCCCATTGCCATCTGTAAAACGAATATTATCGGAAATGATTGCAGACAAAATAATTTCAAAAAATGGTACTGGGACAGGAACGAATTATACAGCTGAAAGAACTGTAAAAGTCAAAACTTATTTAATGATGAAATTTTCGAATGAAGAAACTGAAAAAGTGTTTGAGCTTTCTAATAAGCATGCATTTATTGAAATAAAGAAAATAATTCTAACTCCAAAGTTTGACTGGAAAATTCCAGATGAATGGGCTAAATATCTAAGCCTCCAAAATCCAATAATAACAATTGAAGCTAAGACAATGTCAGGAAGCTCCTACAGTCAAAGCTTTGTTGTTCAGGCTTTCAATTCACCGTTTTATTTTCAGCCAGTTTTTGAAATTCATAGTGGACTACAAATTCCTGCGAGTTTGATTAGTGAAATTCTAAAAGAAAATGAATACCCTATAGATGTGAAAATTAAATTGTCCTGGGAGGAAGGAAATGATTTTTCATTTGACATGCAGCTTGTGTATGATATTTCTGAAGGGTAAATTCAGCTTTTTACTATTTGATTTAGCTCATTTGATAGTTGTCAGTAATTGTTTTCAAGAATTTCCTGTAAAACTTTCCTTCATAACTTATTTGATCCAGGCTTCTATCTTTATTTTTAACTTTTCGTATAGATCAGTAGTGTCGTTATAAATTATATGCGGGAAATGATTAGTGTCAAAGTGAGATAGATTGAACCAGTCTTTTTGACCTCCTCCCTATATATTAGACAACCGAAGTTAGAGTTTCAGGGGTATTTTCATGCAATATAATAAATTCTTTTGGTGTTAAATCATTAATTGAACTATGTGGACGGATATGGTTGT
>JAULUW010000207.1:323-7446 GCA_032111345.1 Bacteroidia bacterium | reverse complement strand
GGGTCAATAATGCAATTTTTCTCATGTTTAATTCATTAATCTATAATAGGGTAATACGGGATATTGTTGGGCATCGAGCACGTGAAAAGAAATAAGACTGTTGGGTGCATCGGGTTCTAATAATTCTAATAGGATTCTTCCTTTTCGCTGTTTTATGGGAAATTTAAGGGTTCCTTTAGGAAACTGAACAGACTGGGTTTCCGTTTTATAATTGCAATTTTGCCGAAACACCCCTTCGTATTTGTTTGCCGCAATGTTACACGCATCGGTTTGCGTGTATTGTTCTACGGAAATGGTTTCTGGCATTTTCAAGGTGTCGCAATTCAAATGAAACCAATTTAAACGTTGAAGAATGGCCGCCGCATCGGGATGTACCAAATAATATTCGGGCATTTTGCGAGCCTCTTTGATTTTCATCCTTTTGGCATCTTTCGTCGGAACCACAATACGCAGCGTGTCTTTGGTATGCAAATCAACCATCAAAATAGATTGATTGAAACGCTTATTGGTCGTGCTGATTACCACCTTTTCGGAAGGGCTTGGATTGTTTAATGCCGCTAACACCTTTTCGGTATTTTGCATGGCACTTTTCAAATACGACATCGCACACAAATAGGTAATATAGGTTCTGCGCTTTAGAGAGGTTCGACCGAGTCCTACGCCTCTAACCTCAAATAAAGTAGCAATGGCACCGGTTAATGCGAAATTAGTTGCACTGGAGCGGGCACTGCTAGAGCCTTGACTGAGGAATAAATGATCCAATTCTGTTTGGGTGGAATAATAATCGTGTGAACGGAATTGCAGTTCCGACAATTCCTTCATAAGAGGATCCACAAATTCCTTTTGTGTGAGTCCTCTTTGATTCTTAGGAACATTCAAATTGCTGGAATTCAATATCATCACGTCATACGCGGTACCCAAGCCTGCCGTACCCATTTCTAGAAAATCCATGCGATAGGGTCTAAATTCATGAAAATCCAGCGCCAAATCGGGTTCAAATGCACATAAGGCTTGTTTGAGGTGCACACTCTCTTGAACCATCAATTTGGTTTGATCGCGATTCAAATCCAAACCGTTGGCTGCAAATCGGTTGTGCTTTTCACTTCCATCGATATTGGCCATCGGCACGATGGCCCAATCAAAATGTTTGAGCAGGTTGGCATGTTGCGGTTCGAAAATTTGGGTTAGCAGATACAACAGACCTTCGGTAGAAGCCGGTTCGTCTCCGTGCAAGCCCCCTTGCATCCAAACTTTTAAGGGTGCTTGGGAATTGGACTTTATGCGAATTACGGGTATTTGTTTTCCTTTTTGGGAAGTACCTATCCATTCAATGCGCATTACATCGGAATGCTGTTCGCGGATCTTTTCAATAAATGCCATCATCTCCGCATGATTGGTAAAGCCCGACTTTTTGTTGAGCGCGGGAGTTGCGATGGCAATTTCAGGATCGGGGAACCACTTTTTCGTAATTTTCGCGGGCTGAATTCCGGAATCCCACTGAAAAAGCAGTGCCATTATAGATAGGATGATGGGTAAAAAAATTTGGATCATAAACTGAAAGTGGTTTGAAATCTGAAAATCCATTCATTGCCTTGAATAGGCGATGCATCAATATAGTTCGTACCGGGATCGCAACGCACATGGGTAGCTGAAATTTGATATTTGCAGCCATAATTTCTCCCGAAATATTTGGAAATCCCTAGGGTCGTTTGCTGAGGCCGGTTATAAAAGGTTCCATTGCTCAAAAAGGTGTGTGGGGCATTGAATAATCGGGTATATTGTCCGTCTATCGAAATTCCAGATGTCCATATATATCCCGCTTGCAGGTTAATTCCCGACCCTAACATCATGCGACCTTTTACATAGGCATCTACATCTTGAAGTCCATTTACCAAGAAGGTATTGGCGGTACTTCCGTCTGTCCGCACCCTGAACGCAATGTCTGTAGGCACGTCTGCGCTTGCATGGATGGCATCGAATAAAAAGGAGAAGCCCTTGTATTTAAACAACATATCAAACCCTATTTTATGGTAATTCGGCAAGCTGTAATTGCCAAATTGATCCAAATAAAGAATGGTTCCGCTTTCCCGCCCTCTGCGGCTGCTCATCCCCTGTGTGGAATTTGCGAAAACGCCAATCACCAATTTGGGTGTGGGTTCTCTAAAAACATCGGCCTCCCTGAATTGTCCAAATTTGCGAAACAAGCCAAAGGGCAGATAATCCAAACGTGCCGCGTATTTCAAACCGCCAAAATCCCGACCCATCACATTCACACCGTCTCCATTGGTAACAGCTACATACGGTCTGAGGTAATGCGAATTATTCCAATTGAAGGAACTTTGCGCAAATAAGCCAAATTCTCGAATCGTACTGAATGCGCTTACCAAACGAGAACGTTCGATCAACTGCAGGGATTGAGAAGAAAACAAGCGTAAATCGGCGGGATTGCTTCTTTGCCCGAAACTGAATTTTAATTTTTTATTGGGATTGTAGGATACAAAAGCATCCATCAAATAAATTTTATTGGCGTCTTCTACTTCCGAGCTTCCACTAAAATCGAATTGCACCCGATAATCCCATTTTTTACTGGGCGACATTCCGTCGAGTCGGAATCGCAATCTGCGCATTCTAAAGCGGTACAAGGTTTGGTCTACGGAGGTATCTTCGTAATATTTCAATTCTGCGCTGGGCTGTATGTAAGCGCGTAATTTAAATTGATACCCCGAATTATTGCTAAAGGCGATACCCTCACCAAAATCGTATTTATGCAGATTCATGCGCTCGCCTTGGGCGCTGAGTCCAAGCGAACCCAAACTTGCGAGAAAAATGAATATTCTTTTTTGTACGTTCATAGTGCCTTATAAAGCCTTATTCAAATTCCCATTGCTTAGGGTGCTCAAGAGGTTCCAACGATCATCGAAAATACAGAAATCGGCATCAAACCCTTTTTGAACACGTCCTTTGCTATGTAAACCCAGATTTTTGGCGGGATTGACCGTTACCACGGCTAAGGCTTTGTCGATGGGGAAGCCACTGCGTTGTAAGGCTTGAAATTCTTTCAAATTGGCCCCGATATCGGCGGGTTGGGTGCCAATTACACGCCCTTGCTCATCCTTTTTATCCAAGCCCGCATTTCCATCTGTACTGAAAGTTACCAAAGAAAAATCAATGCCGGCTTCAAAGGCCTTAATGGCGCATTTATAGGGATCGGTAAACTTAGACGCTCCGGTTGTTATATCGATAGATCCACCCAAGCGGGCAAATTCAAGAGCTTGGTCGAATAATTCGGCCGTGCGCCCTACATGGGTTGGAGAAATATGTTCTATGGGAAAACCAAAATCTTGCGTCAGCCGGAATAAGGGATCCATCATACTTGGCAAAGCGCCCAAATGCACGTGCATGATTCCCTTTTTCCTGGCAATCAAACCACCGGTTCTAACCGCTCTTAATATTCTTAGCAATTCAAGGTCTGTAGGATACGAAGACCGTATGTCGGAAATGGCAATTTTACATCCCAAAACAGGTTCAATAAAAATCAAATCATTTTGCAAGGAATCCATAATATGAACCGGATCAACCCCATAATAACCCGTATGCATATAGGTAGTTAGCCCTTGTTCGCGCATGGACATTACCTTGGCATACAGGGCGCGGATCGATTTGGTAGATCCATCGGTACCCAATAACCCCAGCGCGGTGGTGGTGCCCACTTCAAATAAATCTTCGGTTCGCAATTCCTGGGTCATGGATGAAAATCCATTTTTTCCACCGGCCCCTAAAAGATGTATGTGTTGATCGATAAAGCCCGAAGTAAGGATTCTACCTTCCAAATCGAGGATTGTGGCGGATGCTCCTGGCAAGCCAAAATCTGAAATTTCCTTTTGAATATGCACGATTTTGCCATTCACCACCAGGATGTCTTGCACCCCTAAATCTTCCGGAGCAAAAATATGGGCATTCTTAATTATTAATATCATAATACGATAGCACTAAAAATTAACATGAAAATTAAACTCAAAACAATGGGAATAAAATTCCGCTTCACAATTTGATTCACGGGAACACCCGAAATGTCAGACAATGCAATTAAAATACCAGAAATCGGCGAAATGGTTCGTCCTAAATTGGCTGAAAAGTTCATTTGGACCAATAAAATAGGCGCATCAATTCCCAATTTTTGGGCAATATTGGGAATCAAAGGGCCAAATGCGAAGAATGCCGCATTGCCACTTCCCATAAGAATAGAAGTTGAAAAAATCAATATTGTTAATAAAAGGCCCACTGTTTTTGCATTAAAATAGGCACTCAAAGAAACCACGTCGTTGATAAAACCTAAAGCGATCAATCCATTGGCGAAGGTTTCTGCGGCTATAATGAGAATGACGACATTTTTGAAAATATTGGCCATGCCCGTCCAAAAAATAGAAAAAGTTCCCAATACCGATTTTAGGCTGCGATGACGGATAAGCTCAAAAACCACTGCAATGGCAAATCCCAATAATAAGGCCGTGGTGGTATTCAATTGTTTTATGATTGGAATTTGGGGGATTAATCCTGAAAACAAAATGAGCAAAACCAAGGGAAGCACGGGTAAAATGGCATAAATCTTAGGCGCTTGAACCCCCAAAGTTTCTGGGGCTTGATGCAATTCCTGCGCCTCTTCTTTGCGGTCGAAATAGACACTGGTACTATAAAAAACCAGCATCATAAACAAACTGGTGGTCCAAAACAAGATCCATTGATATTGGGTAAAATAGGCAACAACGGGGATCTCTAGAATGTGTGCCGCGCTTGCCGAAAGGGCAGATGCAGGACCTACTCCAATGGCCGTTGTTAGCGCAATAACCGAAACGGCGCTGGCTCTGCTTACCCCCAAATGCAATAAAATAGGGAAAATGGTCATCATCAAAAGCATGCCCAAACCCGCCGCCGAAGGAATACAAATGAATAATAATTGTCCCAAAGGCACGATCAATGCCGCTGCCAAATGAGGTGTTTTCTTCAAAAATTTAATGGGAGAAATGGCATGTTTCACCAATGCTTCCGAAGCACCAATATGCTTGGAATAGGCGATAAAGCCCCCGATTACCATGATCATCAAGCCCACATTCTCATTCGTTTTTGCAAAAATATCGGCGACTCTTTTGGCAGTTAGAATGCTGGATAAAGGCCACTCTTTTAAAGGGGCGTGGATGCAATATGAAATAAAAATCATCAAAGCACCTACGAAAAACAATACCGCAATGGGCGGCAATTGTCTTTTTAATAAAAAGACCGTTAAGAATAAGGCGATGAGGGCAATTGCGAGTTCCATAAGGGGTTAAAATGAATCGCCATTGGATTTCGTTCCAGGAGAAAATAATTTCCCATTAATCGCTGAATGTTGCAAAAAATCACCCGTTATATCTGGATCCCGGCTATAGCTTTCATTCGGATTATTAGATAAGGGTTCTACATCAAATTGGATTAAAATCTGGTTGTTTTTATCCGTTACGTATAAAATATCTCCCGCATTATTCAAATTCAAATCCCCGGAGGTCGATGTTTGCACCAAAGCCCCACCGAACGAACCGGTAGGCGTGCCTCCTCCAAACAATACCAAACATTTTCCCGCTTCTAAAATGGTATTAGCGGGAAAGGTATGATTGGGGGTTAATGTGCTGAAATTTTCGGCATCGTAGACCTTAAATCCGCTCATATCCAAGGCACGACTCGAATTATTAACGATTTCGATAAACTCATCTGCGGCTTGGGCATACGCACCGTCGCCATTTGCATCACCGTCTAAGGCGTTGTTACTGGGATCGTATAAAATTTCATTCAATACAATATTGGGAACCACCGGTTGATCGTCGTCTTCGATGGTAATCACCAATTTTGAAGGACTCGGAGCATCCAATCCTTGAAGTTCCTCTGCCTCAATAATTAAGGTCTCCGAAGATTCTTGAATGGTATCTTGGAGGATCAACACTTCGGTTTCGAATATAGAATCTCCCACATTTAATACCCAGGTAGTTTCTTTTAATTGATAATCTGCATTTTGCTGGGCCGTTCCCGACAAACGAATTCGAATTTGATTTGTTTGATTGCTTGGTTTATTCAAACGCACCTTTATATAGGTTAAGGAATCGTCTTCATTTACTATTTTTTTGGAAACCTCCCACGTCCAGGCACCGTTATCGGTAACATCCTCTGTTTTACAAAAAGAAAGGGACCCTATTAGAAAGGTGCCCAATACCCACAATTTGAAATTTCTCATGTTTTATGCGTTTATGTACGGAAATTAAACAAATCACCTTATTATTGTTCACCCAAAGACATACCAGTTATCACGAATTAAAAATACCAGTTGGATCTATTACCTAAAATTGTCCGTTTATACGCTTCATGGGAGGAAGACAAAAGCACCAAGCTGCCTTTGTATCGGGGACTTTATGAGTTATTGCGCTTGCATATTCAGCATGGAGATTTACCTGAAGGATTGTTTATGCCTTCCACGCGAGAATTGTCTAAGGAATTGCAAATTTCACGAAGCACGGTGAACCGGGTCTATGAACTTTTGATTTTTGAGGGATTGTTAGAGGCGAAAACAGGCAAAGGCTATTTTATCCCAAAGAAAGAAGGAACAGTTCCGGAGCCGCGTTTAAATAAAGAATTGCCCTTTGTGCAATTATCGGAAGTCGCAAAATCCTTTTTGAGTTTGCCTTCCAACGCCGAGTCTCGAAATATATCCAGCCTTTCCTTTCGACCCGGAGTTCCACCTTTGGATGTATTTCCGATTCGCAAATGGATGTCGATAACCCAAAAATATTGGAAAGAAATTCAATATTCCGCTTTAAACTATAAACCCAATTCGGGAATTCAAACCTTAAAGGAAACGCTTGCCCATTATTTGCGAATCGATCGAAATATCATTTGCGATCCGGAACAAATCGTAATTGTATCGGGTTCCTTGCAATCCTTATACCTCATCGCCAACTCATTGGTAAATCCGCAAGACCCCGTTTGTATAGAAAATCCAAGCTTTCAAAATGTACATTCCATTTTTAAGGGCATGCGCGCCCATTTAATTCCCTTAGAAATGGATCCCTTTGGTGCAGTGGTGCCCAAGGCCCCGGAATTG
>JAULUW010000207.1:0-313 GCA_032111345.1 Bacteroidia bacterium | reverse complement strand
TTGGGAATTGAAATGTCGCAAGAACGCAAATTGGAGTGGATTGCCTTTGCGCAAAAAAGCGGTGCGTTTTTAATCGAAAACGATTACGAGCATGAAATTGTGCATTACAAACGGGAGATACCGACCTTATTTGGGCTCGATGCAAATCAGAATACGATCTATATTTCTACATTCAACCGCTTGTTGCATCCATCTGTTCGCATTGGATATATGGTTGTACCCCCGCGCTTACTTCCGGCAATTGAAACCTTAATGAACCACAGCCATCGATTTGTTTCGCCCGCTACCCAATTCGTTTTGAATGAATTTATCC
>JAULUW010000206.1:0-2031 GCA_032111345.1 Bacteroidia bacterium | reverse complement strand
GATTATAATGCACACCGACAGCCCAAGTTAATTTACCGATGGTTCAAAGGCTGGGCGGCGAGTTATATTCTGGCTCTTCCTTTACATAAATCGCAAAAAGTGGTTTCTCAAACCGATGATGGCAGGGTAAAAATAAGCCTTGTTGTGTATGATACAATGGAATTAGAAGGCATGTTTTTGCGCTTTGGCGCCGACTCCTGGTCCGAATAATGCATACATGCACAAATTTACGCCTATACCCGGTTGTAACTTTGCAGTATGACAAACAAAAATAACACCATTCGATTTATTTATGACGGCTCGATGCTCGTTTTGAACAATGCAATGCGTTTTGCTCAAAGCCGTTATTTTGTGCGCCGTAAATTACAACTGAATAGCAATTTTATCGTTTTTAATGGCGTGTGCTATTATCAGATACCCCCTGTTTCGATTCCTCTCTCTGAAAGGGAAAACGTAATGGCGGCATAAATACAAAAAGGGGCTTTAGGGCCCCTTTTTTGTTTGGGTTTGAATGGGATTTCAAACCCTGCTGCTGGATCTTTCATTATCCATTGTTTTGCATCCTTCGTTTTTGAAGGGGCTCAAATTGCGCTCCAAAACCAATAACGCCTGATTTCCTATTGCCATTCAATCTTTCTGCTGCACATAATTTATAAATTACTTGAAAAGGTTCTTCTGAAAATCCCAGAAGCAGCTCCATATTCCAACGTTTTGCAACATTCTGAATCTCACCAGGATTTAATTGATATTCCGAAACCAATCTTTTAATTTCAAACGCATTCAACTCTTTAAAAAGTTTATGCCATATTTTCGTTTGGGCCGTTTCATCGGGATTTTCAAAGTTTACTTTTACAACCCACCGGCGCTCAAATGCAGCGTCCATTTCCGTTTCCAAATTCGTAGTTCCAATCAATATCCCTTTGAAATTTTCCATTTCCTCCAGCAATAAATTTTGAATTCCGTTCAACATTTGATCGTTACCCTGTCGCACTTTTAATCTTTTTGAGATGAGCTGATCGGCTTCATTAAAAAACAAAATCGGTTCTACATCAAACAATTCCATAGCCTTATAATAGTCTTTGAATATTTTTTTGATATTCCTTTCCGACTCTCCTACCCATTTATCTAAAATATCTGAAACTTGAATTTTCATCAAGGGCCTGTGGGTTTCCTTGGCTAATTGGAGCACAAATTCTGTTTTTCCAGAACCCGGAGGACCATAAAACAACATGGTTAAGCCTTTCATTTTTCCACTAACCAAGGCCCGGTACTGATTAAATCGATCGGTTTCCAAAACTTGAGAAATCCGATTTAATTGTTGATCCAATTCCTCCGAAAAAAACAAATCGGTACTTTCAATGGACATGGGCTGAATTAACGGAGTTTGAATTGTCTTTTTCTTGCTCCTTATTTTGGCTATTTTTTCTGGACTCAATTCTCCAAAGAAAGTATCGAATCCCTTATCGGTTATTCGCAATTCGGGGGTTCCCTCTTGCATGCCGCCTCCTGCAATTTCAATATACCCATCCACAATTGGATCCCATGTTTCCTGAAGAATGCTCGACTTCAAGTTCATTTTCTTGGTAATGGAAGCGTGTAAGGCATCTTCGGTATGGTGGAATGAAAATTCGCTGCCAAATAAGAAACCTTGTGTTAGGGTTCCAAGAAAGGTGTACAATTCTTCAGGAACGGCAAACATCAGCAGCGATTGTATGTATTTAATTACCTTCAAATCGGGATTCTTACTTTCTATTTCATCAAAGGTTTCACCCAATTTATAGGAAGTCACCCGCTGCGTTTCGAAAATATTCTCATATACATATTCCATCATTCTTTCAATTCCATTAGGGCCAATATTCCAGAAATAGTGCAAATCTCCTTTATCAATCGCTTGCATCGCTTCGCTGGAAAGATGCATGTTTTGAGCATCTTCATAGTGGGTCGTAACAATTAATCCCAAAGACATTAAATGACGTATCTCGGTTCTTATCATGCGATGGGTAACCATTAAAATGGGTCCTAAAAACAAGG
>JAULUW010000205.1:0-3201 GCA_032111345.1 Bacteroidia bacterium | reverse complement strand
TTGTTCCTGGCTTGATAAAATTTGCCAATAGCAAGCCTATAGCCACTGCCACCGCAGTAGTAGCCAAATACATAGAAATCGTTCGACCGCCCATGCGACCTAATTTGCGCGCATCACTTAAACTCGTAACTCCTGTTATAATGGAAAACAATACCAAAGGAATTGCAATTAGCTTAAGCAACCGTATGAAAATAACGCCAAAAGGGTTAATCCATAACTCCGTAAAGTTAGAAAGTCCTGCTGTTGCCGAAATGATGCTCCAAATAACGCCAAGCAACAACCCAATTATTATCTTCCAATGTAATGCCAACTTTTTTTTACCCATGCCGTTTTCAAAGGTATACACTTATAATCAAATCCTACAAAAACAGTTCAAAATAGGCGCATCTCAAAATCGCCAATTCCATTATGAAATTTAAAAATCTATCAATTTTCCAATTCAAACGGCATACATTTATTCGGTAAAATCAACAGAATATTATTATTTATTCATCAAAATTCCTTTATTTGTTATATGATAAAATTTACTAAAATTCAGGCTCTCAGTTTACTGCTATTTTGCCTCAATTGTTCCCAAATCAAAGCGCAAAACACGCCGTTTTTAGATCCCATTTACTCGGATATCACCATGAATACCGTCGATTATTCGGATGTTTTTTCTGATGATTTCCATAAAATGGATGTATATCAAGCTACACAAGACACCCATTCTAAAAGACCCTTACTCCTTTATATCCATGGCGGTGCATTTTATGCTGGTGACAAAGCCACTCAAGATTGTATTGATTTCTGTACCGAATTTGCAAAACGCGGGTATGTTACCGCATCGGTAAATTACCGTTTGGCCAATGCCTTGGTTTTCCTTTCCAATAAAACGGTTCAACTCGATGCCGTTTTGAAAACCATGGCAGACGTAAAAGCCGCCATTCGTTTTTTCAATAAAAACGCTTCCCAAAATAATACGTATCGCATCGATTCTAATGCCATTTTTATTGGAGGATATTCCGCTGGAGGTGTTGCTGCCTTGCATACCGCATGGGTTACCGACACTTCTGAATTAGACGCAAACCTCAATACCATCTTAAAAAATGGAATCAAAACCCTCGATGGTGACGCAGGAAATAAAGGTTATACCTCAAAAATTAAAGGTATTTTCAGCCTAGCAGGGGCATTACACCAAACCAGCTACGCATCGAATGGAGATATTCCCGTTTATCTGGCTCATGCCAAAAACGATGAAACCGTACTTTTCGAATGCGGTCCAGGACTTAATAACCCTCTAGTTGTGAATCTATGCGGTACTGGTAAAATTTATCCCAGACTCGATAGTGTCAATGTGTATTACGATACCATGATCCTAGAAACCGGCGGACATGCATGGCCAGGATTGGGACAAAAAGGGGCCGATTTCAATAACGCTGTTAAAGAAATTGCTACTTTCTTTTATCCCTTTCTTTTAGATAATGTACGACTTCATAAAAAGAAATTAATTCACGCAACGGGAATGTTGTATCCAAATCCCTCAAAAGGAAATATAACGCTTAAACTTCCCAAAGAAGTCCCCTTCGCTGAAATCAAACTGTATAATGTTCAAGGCAAAGAAGTGTTCCAAACCCGCTGTAACAACGCTGAATCATTTGCATTGTCCTTACCAAGCGGTTTGTATTTCGCCAAAATACAAACTCCAGAAAATAGTTGGAACCAACAGATATCTATTCAATAAATCTAAAAATTCAGAATCGAAGGGGTCAGATTTGGCCCCTTTACTTTTCCTGGAAAAACCATTATTGCGCCTTGTAAAAGCGAAACATTTCCCATACATGGGGGAAACTCAAGCACGAAAGGAACACAAAAAATTGCGCCCAATAAGCCGTCACGCCTGATTCTGCTCCCAACAAGAAAAAGCCCAAAAAGGCAAAAGCCCCCAAGCTAAAAGGCAACGCCTTTTTGAATAACGTCGACGTTTTGGCATTAAATCCCACGCGTAAGTGCTGCCACGTATTCCAACTGTGATGACCCACAAAAAAAATCCCAAAAGCCAATAATAAGGGAAGAAAACTACCTATCCAAATAATGGCAAGAACCGCGCGCAACATGCGATATTGCGGTTTTAAAATCGTTAAGAGATAAATTCCAATCCCCAATACAAAAAGAATAGAAGACGCTAAAGGAAACCCGAAAAATAGATTCGTATGGGATAAAACGGGAATTTCGTAATACGGCAAAAACAGATTCAACTCGGAAATATGAGTAAATAAAATAGTTGCCAATACATACAAACCCCATCCTAGGGTAAATACGTTTGGCTTTTGCTTCATTTCTGTGAAATCGCTCTCCGCAAAATGCCAAGCCGAGTATCCAATAAATACGGTAAAACCAATTGCCGGTTGCCATAGCCACAAGCCATACATCCCCAGCATGAGTCCAATGTATTTTGCAAAAAATGCAAAACTATAATTGGCTTTTGTGCCTTTTGATTCCAATAAATGGTCTAAGGCGCCGTGAGGTATCCCCACCAAAACCAAACCCAAAAGCACGAAAATATTAGCGGCGGATTCAAATCCCAACAATACCAGCATAGCCACAAACACCGCAAACAACACATTTTTTTGATTTTTAACCTCTTTAAAAAAACGGAACTTTAAATCTTCAGCGGCCGCCTTTAGAAAAGGAGCTTTAGGCAAACTCATCAGTATCGGAATTTCTTGTAGGATATTCGTTTTTTCTTCTAAAAAACGCAATACCTTCGGCATGGGTATTTTTGAAAATAAGGCATTAAAAATATCCGACCCCAACTGCGGTTTCTCGCTTAGAATACGCAATAAAAGCCGATCGTAAAACGCAAAACGACTCCCTCTATGTGCTCTTTTACGATCTAAATCTAAAGAAAATCCCATTCTCGCATTCTGGGCAATCGTCATTGCATCGTAGCACATTTCCTTAAATGCATATCCCGTACTGGGTTTAATTCGACCCGCCAAACCACCAGTTGCCTTTAACCGATTATCCTGAGAGCGTGAGGTAATTTTTGCTGCGCTCATAGGAATAATGCCTTCTTCATCATGGAGTATATAAACCGTACCAAAATGCTGTTGAATATACTCTTGCAACGCGTTTTGGGCTTCCAATTTTGGAATCGGTTCCGATCCAAAACGGGTTAATTCGACCAAAGCATGCCGACTGTCATAAGGCAATACATAC
>JAULUW010000204.1:0-3875 GCA_032111345.1 Bacteroidia bacterium | reverse complement strand
TGTGTTGGCCTTTTTAATAGGCAATACATTTTTATCGTATATTATTGGTTTCGATGAGGTAGTAAAAATCGCTACTGAACCATTATCCATGCATCAAGGTGGTTTCTTTGCCATGTTGCTGTTTTCGGCCGTATTTTTCTTTGTTTACGTCTGGTTTAGAGAACAAGTTTGTACCGTTGTATGTCCTTATGGCCGATTGCAAGGGGTATTGATGGATCGACATTCTGTAGTAGTTGCGTATGATTATGTACGGGGTGAACCTCGCGAAAAACTGCATAAAAACCAAGTACGGGAATCGGGTGATTGCATTGATTGTAACCAATGTGTACATGTGTGTCCAACTGGAATCGATATCCGCAATGGCACGCAATTAGAATGTGTACATTGCACGGCGTGTATAGATGCCTGTGATTCGATTATGGATCGTATTAATAAGCCTAAGGGGCTCATTCGCTATGCTTCAGAAGCTACCATTGCCGATAACAAACCCTATACGGTAACCACGCGATTGAAAGCATATATTGCCTTGTTAATAGCGCTTTTAACTATTTGGTTGGTTATATTAACTACCCGGTCTACGGTTGAAATGCAAGTGCGTAAAACCCCAGGTAAATTGTATCACGAAACCAACGATGGTCGTTACATGAATATGTATAATGTTATGTTAATCAATAAAAGTCACAAGGACTTTGATAGTTTATATGTAAAAATCCAAGGCGAAAAGTACGAATTGGAATGGGTGGATAAGCAGCATTTTCGCAAATTAAGCAAAGAGAGCATAGCCAAAAGCACGTGTTTCATAAGAATCCCTACAGATAAAGTAGAAACGCGAAAAGATGCCTTGGTGATAGAATTATACAATGGGGAACACCTGTTAGAAACAGAAAAAACAAATTTCTTAGCACCAATAAGTAAGAAAAAATGAACTGGGGAAAATCAATATTTTGGGTCTTCGTGGCCTTTGCAACGGGTATCTTATATTTGGTATACCGTGCCACACAAACAGAGTTCGATTTGGTAGAAGACGATTATTACGAGAAGGAACTTGCCTATCAAAATCAGATCAATCAAACCAATCGGGCAATAATGCAAAATTTAAGACTCGAGAGTTCATTCGATAAAGACCGCGTTCGCATTCAAATTGAAGGGGCCAAAGAAGCGGTAAGCGGCGGTAGGGTTTGGTTTTACGATGCTCAAAATCGGAAAAACGATCGCGAGATTGCTTTAACCGCAAGCGATTCGGCTCAATGGGAAATCCCGGTTTCGGTTTTAGCAGCGAGCGCATTGAATCATACGAGTTATGAGTTGAAAGGCATGTGGATCATGCATGGCGATACCTTTCGTGGGGTAACAAATTGGAAATAGCATGAATTTTTCAGCGCTATTTGCAGGAAGCATCTTGGGCATCGCAGGAAGTTTGCACTGCGTGGGCATGTGTGGGCCTTTGATGCTTTTGCTTCCGGGAACCGCATCCTGGAAACAGGCCTTGAAAACCCAAGGGATGTATCATTTAGGCCGCACTTTCACCTATGCCACACTCGGGGCATTTGCAGGTTTGTTGTTTCTTTGGGTGGATATCCGAGCAATCGAACAGCAATTTTCAATTGCTTTAGGGGCTGCTTTTTTGGGATTATGGATCTACGATTATTGGGGAAGGAAAAATTCGAAATCCTCTCCATTAGAACAATTTATTCATCGATCCTTTGGGAAAGCACTTTCTAAACATGCGGTTTGGGGTTGGTTTTTAGGAGGCATGTTAAATGGGTTGTTGCCTTGTGGTTTGGTTTACGGGGCCTTATTGGCTTCACTCAGCACCGCGAGTAATATGGGTGCGATTTGGTTTATGACCGGTTTTGGATTGTCAACTGCGCCAGCCTTAATAGGTTTAAGCATGTCAAAATCGCTTTGGCTGAAACGGGCAATCCCTTGGCTACGCAAGGCATTGCCTTTTTGGTTGTTGCTTATGGCTTTATTGTTTTTTCTGAGAGGTGCAAATCTCGGCATCCCCTTTTTAAGTCCCCATTTTAATTCAAATCCAAGTGCTATAGAAAAACCTTCTTGTTGTTCTTAACCGCAGCGTTCTTTTTTTTGGTTTTTTTACTAACTTTGAAATCCCCCCAATTTCAAGTTAGCTATGAGTTTTGATCATAAATCTGTTGATTGTAATAATTGCACAAAACGCTTTACTTCTGTTTTTTGCAGGTCAGAAAACGACACCATTACAACTATAAACGACAATAAAGTTTGTACTCCGTATAAAAAAGGGCACTACATTTTTCATGAAGGAATGCGGCCTCAGGGCGTATATTGTGTCAATTATGGTAAAATAAAGGTCTCTAAACTGGGGGATGATGGCAAAGAGCAAATTCTTAGGTTAGTGAAACCAGGTGATCTTTTAGGCTACCGATCCATATTAGGCGAACAGAACTACAATGCTTCCGCCATCGTAATGGAAGACTCTGGGGTGTGTTTTATACCGAAAGACCTTTTTATGGGTGTTTTACAACGAGACGGAGTGCTTTCCATGGAAATGATGCGATTGCTTTCTTTGGATTTGAAGCATGCGGAATTAAGTATTACGCACTTAGCCCAAAAGCCTGTTCGAGAACGGTTGGCAGAAGCCTTGCTTTTCATGAAAGAAACCTATGGGTATTTGGCCGATGGTAAAACCATTGACTTGAAAATTACCAGAGAGGAAATTGCAAATTTAGTGGGTACGGCTACCGAAACCGCTATCCGACTCCTTTCAGACTTCAAACAAGAGGGTGTTATCCATTTAGAAGGAAAAAAAATTCAAATCATACACATTGAAAGGCTCATTCAAATAGCCAATATTGTGGATTAAGCCCTTTTATTTGGATTCTGTTGTTTTATCTTGGATTACGGAAGTCAGACTTGCTTCTAAAATTTCCAATTTTGCCATAGTCATAGGGTCTATTTCAATTTTTTCAGTATTGAAAAAATGCACATTGTGATCGGCAATTAAACTTTGGATTTTAGTTTTGTTATTCCCAAAAATTGAAAAAGGCCACTTGGGCGTTATTCCAATAAAGACCCCGCGATTTGATAATTTTTCAAAGTTGATGGATTTCCTGCGGAATGATTTTACTTCATTTAAGTGATGAAAAAACACGGTGTAGCCTTCGAGATGCAAATCCCACAATTCAGATCGATAACCTTGATATTCTAAATCCGAACTGGGTAAAATATGAATGGTTGGAATCTCTGTTAATTTGTGTTTTTTTAACTTGGCTTTGATAGACTGGTGGGGTTTAAGTTCCAGGTAATAAAACAAGGAGATCTTTGGATTATTACAAAACCAATTAAAGGTACTATGAGCCTCTAAAGAATCACGCAGTTGAATGGGGAACCCTAAATGAAAGTGGTCTTTCTGTCGGAATTGTATATAAGTTGCATATAAGTTTTGAAACCGCGTTAATTCTTCATGGTTCAAGAGATTTGATTCCAATCTGAACAGGTAATAATCCGAATTTAAAAATGTACTTGGTGATGCCATTTGGGGTTAACTTTCAAAAAAAATGTAACTTCTAAAACGAAATTAGGTAAGTCGAAAGCAAACTTCAGTGGCGGTGCCGCATGAAAGTCACAAAAAGTACTTCAGAAGCGTTTTTTGTTATAAAATGTTATAATCGAGCGGGTTCAATTTTCTAAAAATGGAACGCTGTTCGACCTTATTTCTTGTTTAGAACTAAATATCCAACTGTAGCAGCAGTAATACTTGCGATGATGATACTTAATTTAGCCATATCAATAAGCGCTCTGTCTGAAAAAGCCAAATTCGCAACAAAGATCGACATTGTGAATCCAATACCCCCAAGTAAGCCCGCCCCCAAGAGCTTAACAAAGCTGATGTT
>JAULUW010000203.1:0-3770 GCA_032111345.1 Bacteroidia bacterium | reverse complement strand
TGGGAATGGGTCATACAAGATGGGCAACACATGGGGAACCTAACGATGCCAATGCCCACCCCCATTTAAGTTTATCGGGTAAAGTTAGTATCATCCACAATGGTATTATCGAAAATTATGCTACTCTTAAAGAGGGCATGGAATTGCGAGGCCATACGTTTTCAAGCGATACAGACACGGAAGTATTGGTTCATTTGATTGAAGACGTAATGATTAATTCGGGCTTAAACCTAGCAGATGCCGTTCGTGCAGCGTTGAAACAAGTTGTAGGGGCTTATGCTATTGTTATTTTAAGCAAAGAACACCCCGAGCACCTAATCGCAGCTCGTAAAGGCAGCCCATTGGTAGTAGGAATTGGAGCAGAAGCAGGTGAGTATTTTTTCGCCTCCGATGCTACCCCTTTAGCCGAATATACGAAAAAGGTAATTTATTTAAAAGATGGCGAAATTGCTATCGTAGAGAATAAAGAAATGATTATCAAGAGTATTGATAATGTTATTCAGGTGCCTTACGTACACGAATTGGAGATGAACTTGGAACAACTCGAAAAGGGTGGGTACGACCATTTTATGATGAAGGAAATTTACGAGCAACCTCGTTCTATTTTCGATAGTTACAGAGGTCGTTTTAACGCCGAAACCGGCACTTTCCACATGCGAAGCTTGGAAGAATATTCAGAGCAATTGTCCAAAATTAATCGTTTGATTTTAATTGGTTGTGGAACCAGTTGGCATGCAGGTTTGGTAGCGGAATATTTATTCGAAGATTTTGCGCGTTTACCCGTAGAGGTTGAATATGCGTCAGAGTTCAGATACCGCAATCCCGTGTTGTTTTCCGACGACTTAGTAATGGCCATTTCCCAAAGTGGAGAAACCGCAGATACGCTTGCCGCTATGGATTTGGCAAAACGCAAAAGCGCTACGGTTTTTGGTGTATGTAACGTGGTAGGAAGCAGCATTCCCCGTTTGAGTGATGCGGGTGCTTATACCCACGCTGGACCAGAAATTGGGGTTGCAAGTACCAAAGCATTTACCAGTCAGGTAACCGTTTTGACCCTTTTAGCTTTGGGTATTGCGAAGGCAAGGAAAACCATGACCGAGGTGCAAATTTCCAAGGTAATGAAAGCGTTAGAAGAAATTCCCGAAAAAATAGAACGCGCTTTATTGTTAAATGATGAAATTATCAAATTAGCGGAATTATATAAAGACTCTCGTAATTTCTTGTATTTAGGTCGCGGTTATAACTTCCCAGTGGCTTTAGAAGGTGCCTTGAAATTGAAAGAGATCAGCTACATACATGCAGAAGGATATCCAGCGGCGGAAATGAAGCACGGACCGATTGCATTAATTGATGCCGAAATGCCTGTGGTGGTTATTGCTACCAATAGCGAACATTACGAGAAAGTAGCGAGCAATATCCAAGAGGTAAAAGCGCGAAAAGGTAAGGTTATTGCAGTGGTAACAGAGGGGAATAACGGTTTGGATAAAATCGTCGACCATGTTATTAAGGTACCCGAAACTATCGAAGCACTAAGTCCATTAGTAAATACCATTCCTCTGCAATTATTGAGTTATCATATTGCAGTAATGCGTGGTTGTAACGTAGACCAGCCGAGGAATTTGGCGAAAAGCGTTACGGTAGAATAATTAAAAAAATCAAAAGAGTTAAAGGGTGCGGATTAATTCCGCACCCATATTTTTGAGCTGTAAGTTCCTTGGTTTGTTTCTACTCGAATTAGGTAGATTCCTTCTTTTATTCCGATAGGCACTGTGCTAGTTTCCGAAATTATTTCAGAGCGATTGATTTCTTTTCCGCTCAATTCCAACCAAGTTAGAGTGCCTTCTTGCACTTCAGGGATGTACAAAGTTTCCCCAGATTGTATTGGATTGGGATAAGTCGTTATAGCCGTCGATTTGTGAATGCGATTAATTCCGATATGGTTTACACTAACCGGAATGTCTACGGTGTCTTTACATCCCGTTGCATTGCTTGTTGCTACCAAACGAATGGTATACTCGCCTGCTTTTTCATATTGATGTAATGCGGGTAAACCGGTTTTTGTGCTGCCATCGCCCCAGAACCATTGTAGGGTTAAGCCTGTGGATGTAATGGGGGTGCAGGATACCCGATGTTGCCAGCCTATGGTGTAGGTGAATCCTGTTACAGGACGTGGCTTTACTATTAAAGTTAGGCTTTTGCGATCGCTGGTACACCCTTTGTTCTCAGTTTCAAACCAGCGAACGCGATTGCTTAAGGTCATACCCAAATTATATGTATTTCCCGTGAATAATACATCTTCCGACAAAGAATCGATATACCAATTCACATTTCCTACCGAAGTTTGGGCGCGCATAATACCGATATCACGGGCACAAATAGAAGGGGCTTCTACGAGAGTTGTTTTAGGAATGGCGTTGAACGTTACCGCAACACTATCAAAACTTGGGGACATACAAGCGTCTTCGGTTGATTTTAAATAATAATATTTAGTGCCTACAAAACCGGCTACTTTTGGAGTTTTACCGATATAGATAGGTTGAGACTGTGTTTTGTTCTCATACCAATAGAGATCTCCCCAAGGTACACTGGCTAAAAGTTCGGCGGTATCGTTTTCACATGCCGTGGCTCCTTGGGCCCCGAAAATCTGGGGATAGTCTTTGATTTGTACGTGCACCGGCGTTCTGCCACTTCCACAAATCCCATTCCAAGATTCTACATAGGCAGATAGATGTCCACGCTGCGTTCCTTTAAAGGTATACGATTCTCCCAATGCAATTGGTTTTCCACCTATGGAATTTGAAAACCAACGCAAACTGTCGTTTTGTGCATTGGCGCCGGCCTTCAGTACAATTTCTTGTTGGCTGTTAAGACAAAAGAAGGTATCGGATGGCACTTGGGGCAATGCAGGAGCAAAATCATTTCCTACAAAGGCTTGGATTTTTTGAGTTCCTAGTACATATTGACATCCATTGTTATCGGCAACTAGGTAAAAAGTGGTATCGGATGTGAGTTTCTGAGTTTGATAGGTATTACCCGTGTGAAAAGGTTTCCCTAAAGAAGGATCTGTGTACCAAAATAGGGTTCCTTTGTCGGTGCTGGCGCTTAAATTGGCAGTTGCACCGGCACAAATGGAATCGTTTTTTATAGTGAGGTTCTGTGGATAATCGTTGACGGTGAAATAAATGGGTGCAAAGATAGATTTACAATTGAAATTTACGGCTCTCACATAAAAGGTGTCGTTTTTTTGGGCATTTTTAATCTCAAGGGTTTTTCCTTTAAAAAAGGCGCCGGTATCGTTGGGAGTGTGGTACCAGAGAATTTCTGCATTGGCATCGGTGATGATATCTATTTTGGCATCGTCGCCACGACATGCTTTAGGTTCTTCAAGAGTGGTAGGTCGTGCAGGATTGAAATAAATGGTCTTTACTGAGGTATCGCGGCAAAAAGCGCCTGTATACGGATACATCGTAGTGATAAGTTCAATACGCAGATTGCTTTTGGTTTGCGGTTTATAGGCACCATCTATGGCATTCGTGTATAAGCGATAATCGAAATTCCAACGGTGACAGAAGCGCTCAATATTGGAATAGACATAGCGGTTATAATAAATACTGGAAATGATGTTTTTGGGACTGTGGTTGGGAAAATATAAGGTATCCAAGTTGGGATAACAATTTTGTTTGATGTCAAAATCGGTGCCTATGCTGTATTTCACAAAGGGATACATTTGCATGTGACTGTTAAAGGTTGTTCCGGCAATATTTAAGTTT
>JAULUW010000202.1:0-2850 GCA_032111345.1 Bacteroidia bacterium | reverse complement strand
CATATGGATTGTCTGTAGGTTTTCCGGGCCTTGAGAAGTCCATTGTTACACCATTTGAATATGCCCATAAATCCACATCTTTTGACACAAATTCAGTTCCGTTATCACACTGAATTCTCATCCTTCAATGGTACAAATACGACTTAATTCTTCTACGACATCAATTTTGTACGCGGGTTTTATAACTTTTTTTTATAACATCTTGAAGCATTTGTTTGTCTAGACTTAAATCTGCAACCAACTTCTTTAATTGCTGATTTTCCTCTTCAAGTTGCCGGAGTTTTCGGAGCTCTGACACACCCATCGTTCCGTACTTTTTCTTACAATTAAGAGCTTCTTCGGAAGCTCTTTTACTTTACCAAGTTGCATTTTATCTTGTTGTAAATTTCCATTAACTCAAGTTATTATCTTATTGGATAAGCTAGTGGTCATTATGATAAATTTTAGTGTCGCTGAAAGGATTTACAATTAGTCCAAATGCTGATGATGGATGTTGAAATCATTTTAAGCGATTAAATCTATCTTTTACTAAAGTTTTATACTGCTCCTTAAATTCAGTACTTAAAAAACTTATATCGATTTGTTGCATCCATTTGGGTTGTGATCTCTCCATTTTGGTGAAAATATTTTCCTGCTGCTTTTCGTCCAACTTTAGAGAATTCATTGCCGCTAAAAAGTCTTGTTTTTTTAGTTTATTCTTTTTTCCGTTAAGAGTAAGTGCCATTTCCTCATTATCGGCTGGATTTACCAACGCGGTATTTACTAAATCGTAGGATGGCGACAACACCATACCCAATCCCGGTTGCTCAACTAATGAAAAATTCTTTAAGTGCATATCAGCATTGCCAGTTAAAAAAGAAAACAACACTAACTCAAAGAAATTTACAACATCTAAACCTGGGGTGGCGGAATATTTTTGAATGGCCTTGGCAATTTGTTCATAGCTTCCATGGTATTTGTCTTCAGTGAGTCGTTCTGTTAATTGACACATATCTTCCATAGCACGCTTGCTGTTTTTAACTCTGTCTACCCGTTTAGTTATATAAGCCAGGTTGCCAGACGTCAGCCGAATAAGGCTATGCGGAGCCGTTTTTATATTTGCTAGGCGTGCTAAATGCATAGTCAAATCTTCTACTTCGGGTAGCTGTTGATACCATTCCGTTGGTGGTTTTAAGATATAGTCCCCCCAAAGTCCAACGATGGTGAATCTTTTTCCGGCTTCCGCCTGATTGTTATTGGATATATGCAATGATAATTTGGCTTGCACTCCTGTTAACGCGGTCTGACTTTGTAGTATTTCACGGGCCAATGGCTCTAGGTCTGATTCTGAGTACGGTAGTGTAGGTGGTAAATTCTGTCCAAATATTTTTTTTGAACAGGATCCATGAAAATCTACTTCATTTTCTACCAATGCTAAGTAGCAGAATAAACATCTTTTCATGGTGTTTCCTCCTCTTTTACTTCCTCAATACTCACCGCTCCAATACAATCTTTGCAACAGGCCAGCAGTAAACCCATTCGGTCTCGTGGATTTAACTTCCAGTTTTTCTCAACGATATTTAATAACCATCCCTCGGGAATTAATCCATCAAAAAATGGGAACAACACATGAGATGTATAAATAGCATCTTGTAGTGGCAGCGTTAAACTTACCGGCTTCGCGTCCGGTTTGGCCAAATATGCTTTTGCATATTCAAAATGATACCCATTATCATCTTGCGTAAGCCAGCCTGCTGTTCGAGTATCGATTTTTACAATTGCTTTTCTCATTCGTTATCGTCCTTTTTTTCGTGTACGGCACCGACTTCATGTCCGAATAATCGGAGTACCTGGTTTACTTTATCGATGCGTAAGCTTTCCTTGCCTTGTTCTAATTCGCGGACAAAACGCAAGCCCACACCCGCCTTTTCGGCCAATTCGGGCTGCGTAAGTTTTACAGATTTTCGCTTCTCTTTTACAAATCGGGATAGTTTCATTTTATACCTTTTAAGGTACAAATATAGTTAATTTTGTTTAATTTATACCCAATAGGGTGTATTGCGCCTGTAAATATAAAATTTATACCTTTTAGGGTGTAATTTTTGATTTTTAGATTGAAATATACCCTTTAGGGTATAGAATTTGAGAGAGGAATGGGTGAGTTTAATCCGGAGTGGGAATAGCAACAATCAGCTTAAACGCTTAAAATTTTCGTATTGATTCGAAATAATACGAAAAAATGGTTGATCCAGTCAATGAGAATATCCGTATCTATCCGTAAATATTCAAATGGATATTCGAAAAATTGCTAATTATAAGTGTACGAATTCAAGTGAATTAGCCATAATCCTAAAATATCTGCCTTTGCTGTTTTTTTGAGCTGCACTAATTCCTGATTTTTATTTGATATCCGATATTCAGAGATGCGGTAATTGCATCTCTATTTACACTGTAGTTTTTATAAAATTCCTCAAATCCACCTAGTGGCAGCCCATTCGATATTGAACTCGATAGACGGTTGGTCACGAATGATTTTGGGATTGTCTAATACCCACAATCCTTTAAAAGTATCCTTACCTGTGGTTTGGAAAACTTCGCAAGAAGTGTTTGGGATGAGTACCGTTCCGTTTGCTTTGAACTCGAATTCCTCGTCACGAACATAGTCCGGAACAACATCGTAGTTCACCGATCCTGGAAAATCATTGCTGTCTCCAACGCCACCTAACAATTGAATTCCGTACAACAAGAAATAGTTTCCTTTTTCCAATTTGCCACTTGAAATGTTGCTCGTGCCAACAACTTTGTTGTCGTCATCTTTGAACATTTTAATGACTTTAGAACCAGAGATTACAACCACTTTAGACCTCATGA
>JAULUW010000201.1:0-3178 GCA_032111345.1 Bacteroidia bacterium | reverse complement strand
TCCACTGCAGCTAACAACAATTGTGAATTATAGTTCCATTGATGAGACGACCCCGTTCCAAAAACAGTACCATTTTTTCGAACCATTACATTCCGAAATGCATCGTATCTACCATAATTCCCATTGGGCGTTGTGCGCCGCCACCATTTCAAACTTCCATCTGCATTGATATAGGCCAAAGCGGCGAGGCCGGCTCCTACACTTGACTCATCGGAACGCCCAGCAATAACACAACCGCCACCCGGGGTTGCCGCAATTCCAACAGGATTAGAGGTTTCATCTCCCGAGGTACCCAAGCGTTTTAACAGAACCAAACGACCGGAATCGTTGAATTTCGCTACCATAAAATCCAGCTTATCTGCCGGAGTCTCTATAGTACCCGTTACCCAATATCCACCACCTACAGCAGCAGTGACGCCATGTGGAATGATTTTATTTACGCCATTGGCCGAAACCGTTGTATGAATCTGAACCTTGGGCTCCGTGCAATACGTTTGAGCGAAAGAACCGGATGTTGCAACCAACATCCCAAATATGACAAAAGCACGTGTAGTGTAACGCATCTTCAATATAGTCCACTAAAATAACAAAAGGTACTGAAAAAATATCCGCTCTTCAAAAAAATAACAATCCTCTAATTCATAAATATCATTGAAGTTAATTCGAATTGCGCTTTAAAAAATGCAGCCTTTTATCTATTGCGATTTTCTTCAATGCGGAACCGCACGATTTCCTCAATAAGTGCATACGGAATGGGTTCATGTAATTGAAATTGCACCGACCCTTTGCCTTGTTTATAAGGCTTGAGTTTATCTTCAAACGCTTCATGTCCAGAAGGCGTTGCGTAGAATCCAATATGATTTTTATAGCCGGCAAAATAAACCAAGGGTTTCTTGTGCAATTTATAACCCGGCATCCCATAAAAAATACCCTCTTCGGCATCGACTGCGAGCCCAGTAATTATTTTCCGGATATCATTTAGAATCTCCTGCACATTCGGCGGAAATTGCGCAATATAGGTTTCAACGGGATGCATATATATGAATGTTTTTTAATTTCAAAGATCTAAAACCAATCGCAACACGAACAGCTTTCTTTCCGTTCCTCATTGGCACTTAAAAGTTCAAAATGGGTAGGCCGGAAAAGCTTTTGTGAAACACTACCTGCCCTAAAATCGAGTTTCACAAAGGTGTAGTTTCGTTTGTCGAAATACAGATAAGACGAAGGTTCTTGTTCGTGGTCCAAAATGTCTTTATAGTCATGAACTTTACATCCTTCAAACAAGCCCTTCAATTCGGTATGTAAATGATCCAAATCTGCAATACGTTGCTTCCAACGCGCCGTATTTTGCGCTTTCAACGCGTCACTTCGACCCACAATTTGCCGCAATAACAAATCAAATTCGGCAGCATCCAAACACGGAACATCCATCGTATTGAAAAAATACCTCATTACGAGTTGCTTATTTTTTCTTGGGAAATCCCCCAGCCGGCTATCGGCCTGCACCATCAGTTGGGTAATGCTATCTAGGGCATAGGAATTCATAGTGGTTTGACCTTTGGGTATGGTAGATGTGTAGGTATAGTCATTGCTGTTTTCATCGTCGTAAATACTGCGATTTTTATCCAGAATCTTTAAGGTATGCTTCCAAGCGTTTTGAGAGGTATCCCAATAGGATTTCATCTTCCAATTGTAGGTATATCCCAAAAAATGATGGTTAAAAGAATCCTTGTTTTCGAAACGTGCGCAGGTATGTTCGCACTCAAAAGACTGACAAGAAAACAAAAAAATGCAGGAGATGCAAAGCCAAAAAATCGCAATTAATGGGAGTCTTTTTTTGGGGGGAAGTGAATTTTGGCTCATTGAAGAATCAATATAACGACATTAATCGCTGATAAACAAACAAAGCAGGAACCTAATGCTAGATTCCTGCTTTGACGATTAAAAGGTTGGATATTTTAGTATTTTACCCTTGTTTCTAAAGCTATTCAGATTTGATAATTCTTATTTATTAATGAGCAGCCTCATTGGAGCAAAGTCCAATAATTTGGTGAAACACATCGTGTAAATCATTCAGATCCTTTGTTATATCCGCATCTTTCGCTTTATTCTGGATACGCTTATGCAGTTTTTTACTATCTGCTGCAAGCTTTTTTACAGCTGCTTTCACTTCTTTCGTATCGAACTCCGCAGGAATTTTTGCATTATTGAGGATCTCTGCTTTCTCCATCAATTCGGCACTTCGGGTTTTAATAGGGGTTAAATTTCCTTCTTCACTTGGGTGGAATGTTTGCGACATCACTTTATGAAATTCCTTTAACTCTGACCAATCATCAAACTTCCCTTTAGGAACCAAATTTTCATAGCGTTTACTTACTTCCTCCCAATTGATCACGCTCCAAATAGCCGACAAATAGTCGCCTCTTTTATTTTGATATTTTAAGTAATAGGCGTGTTCCCAAACATCGATTCCTAAAATGGGAACACCTTGTTTGTCTGTCACATCCATAAGTGGATTGTCTTGATTGGCAGTAGAGGTAATTACCAGTTTGTTTTGGCTATTTACCGAAAGCCATGCCCAACCCGAACCGAAACGTTTGGATGCGGCATCAGAAAGTAGCAGTTTTAGACTGTCCAAGCCCCCAAATTGTTCGTTTATGGCTTTCATGAGGCGTTGAGACGGTTCCGTAGCTTTTTTGGGGGTTAAAATCGACCAAAACAAGGTATGATTGTAATGCCCACCGGCATTGTTTCTCACCGCTACCGGGTATTTAGAAACATTTTTTAATAAATCCTCAAGCGACAAAGCGGCCAATTCGGTTCCTTGAATGGCTTTATTCAAATTGTTGACATACCCTTGGTGGTGCTTTGTATAATGAATCTCCATGGTTTGGGCATCTATAGAGGGCTCGAGGGCGTTAAATTCATACCCTAAGGCAGGCAAAGAATGCGTGGTTTGTGCTTTTGCGTTTTGAGAAATCGAAAATATGGCCAAAAGACCAATGAACGCGTACTTAATTGTTTTCATGTGTTTTACTATTTAAAAAGTGATTGAAATATGCTGATGATTTTAGTGGAATGAATTGCTCTTTTTGACAAAGCGGCCAGAACGCTTGAGATTGTACTTCAAAAATAACCAATTTGGGTGGTAATAGGAAGATTGTTCAATATATCATAT
>JAULUW010000200.1:0-10102 GCA_032111345.1 Bacteroidia bacterium | reverse complement strand
ATATGGAAAACGATTAAAAAGAATTTCGGCAACAATGGCGTCGAGAATCGCATCGCCTAGAAATTCCAGGCGTTCGTTGTTGGTAAATGCAATTTTATTAAAATCTCTGGGTTCACCGACCGAAGAATGGGTAAATGCTTCTTTGTAAATTTTGATGCGAATTGGACGCACTCCTGTAAGTCGATAAATCGACCTACGCAGGTGTTTATGTTTGGAAACAAACAGCAATTGTTAAACGCTATTCGGAATATTTCTTGAAAATAACCGATGCATTATGTCCACCAAAACCAAAAGTATTGCTCAAAGCGGCATTAACCGTTCTTTTTTGCGCTTGGTGAAAAGTCAAATTCAAACGGGGATCTATATCGGGATCTGGGGTTTGGTGATTGATCGTTGGCGGTACGAGGTCGTGTTTTACGGCCATGACACAAGCAACTGCTTCAATAGCACCCGCACCTCCTAATAAATGACCGGTTTGTGACTTGGTGGAACTGATATTGAGATCGTATACATGCTCGCCAAAAACTTGGGTAATTGCTTTAATTTCAGCGATATCACCTAAAGGAGTAGAAGTACCGTGTACATTGATATAATCAATTTCATTCGGCTTAAGGTGTGCATCTTCTAGGGTTTGAAACATTACGTTTCTCGCACCCAATCCTTCTGGGTGGGGTGCGGTTAGATGGTACGCATCGGCGGTCATTCCGCCACCAACAATTTCAGCATAAATTTTGGCTCCGCGGGCTTTGGCGTGATCTAAATCTTCTAAGATTAGAGATGCACCACCCTCTCCCATTACAAAACCATCACGATCCTTATCAAAGGGTCTGGATGCGGTTTTGAAATCATCGTTGCGTTCACTCAAGGCTTTCATGTTGCTGAAACCACCCACCGCGGGTTCGTTTACACATGCTTCAGACCCACCTGCAACGATAGCATCGGCTTTTCCTAACCGGATAAGGTTGAATGCATCGATGAGGGCATGCGTTGAAGAGGCACAAGCGGAAACGGTTCCGTAATTCGGGCCTCTTAAATTGTGTTTTATGGAGATATAACCTGCGGCTATATCGATAATCATTTTAGGAATAAAAAAGGGCGAAAAGCGCGGAGCGCCTCCGCCCTTAGTGTGAGAAACGACTTCATCAAAGAACGTGGATAATCCACCTATACCAGCGCCCCAAATAACCCCAATTCGATCGAGGTTAACGGATTGTTGTAGAAGACCGCTATCGGCAATAGCTTCATCGGCACAAGCCATAGCATAATGCGTAAACGGATCCATTTTCCGCGCTTCTTTCCGGTCTATAAAATTAAGCGGATCGAAGTTTTTAACTTCGCATGCAAACTTAACCTTATAGGATTCGGTATCGAAATGCGTAATAAGGTTGGCGCCACTCGTACCTTTAACGAGGGCATTCCAATATTCTTCTAGTGTGTTGCCGATTGGTGTAAGTGCACCCATACCGGTAACAACAACCCTTTTGAGTTGCATAGTTTACTTTTTGTTTTCCTCGATGTATTGAACCGCTTCGCCTACCGTTTGAATTTTCTCAGCTTGATCGTCAGGAATGCTGATGTCGAATTCCTTTTCGAATTCCATGATTAACTCAACGGTATCTAAGGAGTCTGCGCCCAAATCGTTGGTGAAACTCGCCTCGGGAATAACCTCTGATTCATCAACGCCCAACTTATCGACGATGATAGCTTGTACTTTTTCTGCAATTTCTGACATGATTCGATTTATTTTTTGCGGTACAAAGAAACATTTTTTTCTTGAGATGCGAACGAAAATTTTATTTTTGTAATCAAAATTGTCAACTAAACGCCACAAATCGAAATCTACCTTGCTCGGTGACCAGTTCAGTTACCTTGCAATCCATTGTAATTTCGAACCCTATGAATTGGCTTGGCAAATTGCCAAAGAAACCCAAATTCAGTTCAAATGTGAGAAACAAGCTTTCAAGAATTTGAGCAAAGAACCTCATTCTGAACATATACTTTACACCTACAAGGGTAATAAAAACGTTCCCCGAACATGGCTGCTCCAAAATCAAGGAACGGTGGCCGTATTAACGCCAAGTAAACCTCCCGTTGATTATTGGTTAGTTTGGGAAAACGATGAAGATTATCCTAGCGGAGATTTTTGGATTTACACGCTAAAAGATAAAGGCCTCGTTCAAATGGCGTATCTTTACCCCCCTAAACCAAGTAGCAAAATTACGTGGTGCTTTCATTTACCCTATTTAATACCGAATAATCCCAATGTATAAAGAGAATTTTAACAAAACCAAGATTGTAGCCACTGTTGGACCGGCGAGTTCATCCCTTGAACAATTAGAAAAGCTGATTAAAGCGGGCGTGGATGTTTTTCGCTTGAATTTTTCACATGGCGCTCACGAAATACATGCCGCCGTTGCTCAAAATATCCGTATCTTAAATGAAAAATTAGGGTGTCATGTGGCGATATTGCAAGATTTACAAGGTCCTAAATTACGGATCGGTAAAGTGGATGGCGTTATTAACTTGGTTGCTGGTGAAACACTCAAGGTAACAACGGTACAGCAAATTTCAACCGCTGACTTACTGTCTGTAAGTTATGAACGTTTGGCTCAGGAGGCTAAAAAGGGAGATAGAATTTTATTGAACGATGGTAAATTGGAATTGCAAGTATCCGAAATTTTAAGCGATACGGAAATTGAAGCTTTGGTTGTTAATGGAGGTCCGCTTACATCTAACAAAGGTTTTAACCTTCCCAATACGCAAATTTCTGCACCTTGTTTAACGGAAAAAGATCTTGAAGATTTGGAATTTGGATTGGAATTAGACGTGGATTGGATTGCACTTAGTTTCGTACGTCGTGCTGAGGATGTTATCGAATTGAAAAATCTGATTGCCCAAAAGGGAAAACGCGCTAAGGTGATCGCGAAAATTGAAAAGCCTGAGGCCGTTGAAAATTTCCATGAAATTGTGGCTGTTACGGATGCCGTGATGGTAGCTCGTGGAGATTTGGGTGTGGAAGTACCCTTGCAACGCGTTCCCTTGATTCAGAAAAACTTAGTAGATGTGTGTATCAAACACGGCAAACCTGTAATCATCGCTACCCAAATGATGGAAAGCATGATCGAAGACAGTATGCCTACCCGTGCTGAAATAACCGACGTGGCGAATGCCGTTTTAGATGGTGCTGATGCCGTTATGCTATCTGCAGAAACCTCTGTTGGTAAATATCCGATTCGCGTGGTGGAAATCATGAATAGCATCATCACTGATATCGAGCAAGATAAACGTGTTTATTATAAAGGAGAACGACCCAATAAAACATCTCCCTCTTTCGCTTCCGACGAAGTGTGTTTTACAGCCGTTAGAATGAGCGATCATTTAAATGCTGCCGCAATCGTTGCGATGACAAAAAGTGGATATACCGGATTCAAAGTTGCCAGTTACCGTCCAGAAGCCGCTATCTTTATTTTTACTAACAATCCTACCCTGCTAAATACCTTGAATTTGGTTTGGGGCGTTCGTGGTTTCTATTACGATAAATACATCAGCACTGACCAAACTTTCGACGATGTAGTAGACATCCTTAAAGAAAACGGTCATGTGAAGCCTGGGGATTATGTGATTAATAGCGCAAGTATGCCTTTGCTTAAAAAGCAACGCACCAATACCATTAAAGTTACCCAAGTAGATTAACCTATTCTGCTGTTTGTTTTTTTCTTTTATATACGGGGACCGTACTACAAGGTTCCCCGTACATAATGGATTGGGCTAGATTCACTAGCTTCTCTGTCACGAATACATACGCATACGCAGGCACTTCGATATCGGAGCACCCTTTAATAACCATTTTTGCATCTCTAAATTCAGAAAAAGCAATCTGACTTAAGCGATCCTCCCAAATTTTATTTTCCAAACCTGCTAAATCTCCAAAATAAACGGTTTTTGCAAGGCCTGAAAGATTGGAACTTATAAGCATATATGCCCAAGTTGGGATAATCGCATCTGCGGAACATCCAATGGCTACGTGTTTGCCGGAATAGGCCTGCCAATCTTGTTCCTTTATCCATGCTCTGAAATCTTTTTCTTTGAGCACCATTCCCATAAAAAGGGTATCTTTTATATCTAGAAAAACCCTATCCCCTTGGGGATAATAGTGTTCTAAGTTCAAGGTAATTAAACCACTTTGAGCTACTTTGTTCACCAATGAATCTTCCATAACACAAATTTAAGCAGTATTTGCCTAAAATGTTGGAAATGGCTACTATCGTATTGAAAAATGGGACTAAAGGACTTTTCACCCTTGTGTGCACCTGTTTGGTATTATTCCTTTTTCAGGTGCAATTGCTTTTGACCTGGATTTTGAACGGGTGCTATTTTCAAAAGATCCAAACTCTTCATCGTAAAACGCCAAACCGTGGTGTAAAATGCAAATTCTGGCAATCCCGCAATGTCCAAATCCAAAATGGAATAATCTTTATTAGACTTCCAAGTACCTTCGTACTTGGTACCTCCCGCATATACTTCTAGAGGACCGTCGTAAAAAGTTCCTTTGCGTAAGTAAATATCGTGATTATCATAAGTGGGGGTTAAATTGTTCCCCGAAGAATCTACAGCCAAAATTACTTTTATTTTTTTATCCAAAACCAGTAAGGCAAACATTTGCTCTAAATAGGCTTGACCTCCACTGGTGTCAATTTTAGTAGTATCGACTTTGGTGGTATCTTGATTGTTTTCAGGCTCTTTCTCGCATGAAGGAAGGGTGCTTAATGTTGCAATTAATGCAATTATGCCACATATTTTAATGAATCCTTTAAAAACCATAATCAAAAATAGCGAAATTTTTGAATAAACAACTTATTCAACTTACAAACTCTTCTTTTGAAGGGAATTAGGATATATTTATAGGAATTGCAAGCAGATTTTCGGATTTTTGAAGAATGAAATGGCTCCGTTGCTTTGGATTAATTGCCCTCTTTGGAATTTTAAGTCCTCTAAATGCAAAAAACATGCACTATACCTTAACGATACCCGAACCCTCGAATCACTATGCTGAAATAACGCTACGTTTTCAAGCTGACAAAGCAGGGGATTATTTTTTTAGCTTACCCACTTGGACACCAGGTAGTTACCTAATACGTGAATTTTCCAAGAGTGTTGAGCAGGTGGCTGTTTTCGGATCGAATTCCACCCTACCCTATGAAAAAGTCGCAAAGAACAAATGGCGGGTTTCGGTTAAATCACCCGGTGAAATCAAAATTGCTTACAAGGTTTATTGTTTTGAATTTTCTGCACGAACTTCATTTATAGATGCGGACCAAGCTTTAATAAATGGAGCTTCGGTCTTTATGTTTGTCGAAGGATTAGAAAAAAACAAGGGTACTGTTACCATTACGCTTCCCCAGAACTGGAAAACCCATATTTCTTCTATGCAAGATCAAAAAACAGAGGGCGGTATTCGGTACGACTTTTTAAATTACGATATTTTGGTAGATGCTCCCATTCAATTAGGAAACTTTGAGGTTTTCCAATTTGATATTTTGAACATCCCGCATTATGTAGCGATGGTTGGAGCTCATAATGCCGATATGCCCACGTTGAAACGCGACATGCAGAAAATGTGTGCTACCATGGCCAAGATCGTTGGGGAATTTCCCAAGGACATCAAACCATACAAATACGTTTTCATTGTACAACATGTAATGGCCGGAGGCGGTGGCATTGAGCATTTGAACAGCACCGTTTTGGTGATGCCGCGATTTAACTACAGCAATCCCCGTACCTACCATGGATTTTTGAGTTTGGTAGCGCATGAATATTTCCATTTGTGGAATGTAAAACGAATTCGACCTGTGGCCCTTGGACCCTTCGATTACCATCAAGAAAACTATACCAAATCCTTGTGGATTGCGGAAGGCATAACGTCCTATTACGATGAACTGGCGCTTTTACGCGCCGGTTTGGTCAATAAAGAACACTTTTTAGGGGTGTTAGAAGGGTATATCAATGGGCATGAAAACCGCCCCGGAAGTTCGATTGCCACTTTACATGAAATGAGTTTAGATGCTTGGATTAAAGAATATCGACCTAATGAAAACTCTAAGAATACCGGATACTCTTACTATTCAAAAGGATTCATTATCGCCGCATTATTAGACGCGAAAATTTGTCAAACTACCCAGGGTAAGAAATCCCTAGATGACGTATTTCGTAAACTATGGAAGGACTTTTACGGCGCTGATAAATTTGGCATTATTGGAACCGGATATACCGATGAAGAATTCTTAAGCGTATGTAATGAGATAGCAGGAGAACGTTTAAATAGCTTGTTTTATGATTGGCTAGAAACAACTAAAGCTCCTGATTACGAAGTGCTTTTTTCTGGGTTCAAGGACTTAGGTATAGAGATGAAATCCAGTCAACCTTTATCTTTCAACCTACAAACACGCAACGAGAACGGCAAATTATTCATCAGCTATATACACCGGTCTGGGACTGCCGCTGCCTTAGGACTTAACGTTAACGATGAACTTATTTCATTCAATGGGTATCGTATTACCGATAATCTTGAAAAATTATCGGCCCAATTGGGAGATCCAAACGACTTAGATTTTTGGATATCCCGCAATGGAATTATGATCAATTTTAAGGGAAAACATGTTCCTGTTACTGAAATTTCTTGGAATTTATTTTTAAAAGCGAAGGCCAAATCAGAAGACTTTTGGCAACAAGACGGTTCCCTACAATATTGGCTTAGATCCACATTATAATGATTCTATCGCATCATTCCTTATTGGAGTTTGTAGAAAACGTGTTTATTAAGAAGGGTATGTCGGTGGAACATGCGCGGATTTGTGCTGATGTTCTGGTTCTGGCCGATTTACGAGGTATTGATAGCCATGGTGTGGCGCGATTATCGGGATATTTAAGATTGATTGATGCGGGCCGCATTGAGGTTAAACCCCAATTTCAATTTGAACATCGCAAGAAAACACAAATCCGAATGAATGCGGATGGGGGAATTGGTTTGGTTTCGGCGCATTTTGCCATGCAAGAATGCATAAAAATTACCCACGATTATGGAACAGCGTGGGCTGGGATTTTCAATTCCAATCACTTTGGAATTGCCGCCCATCATGCCATGCAAGGTTTTGAACATCGATATATAGGTTTTGCTATGACGAATGCGAGTCCTTTGGTCGTTCCCGCAAACGGAATTGAACGCATGTTGGGTACCAATCCTATTTGTGTGGCCATACCCGGCAAAAACAAGCGTTCATTTGTATTGGATATGGCAACTTCCACGGCGGCAAATGGGAAACTAGAAATTGCACAACGTATGCAAAAAACGATTCCAGAAGGCTGGGTTATTGATAAGGAAGGAAATCCGAGTACCGATCCCAGTATTTTGAGTCAGAAAGGTGCCCTTTTACCTTTGGGAAGCGATGCCGAACACGGTTTTCATAAAGGTTATGGCTTGGCTGCTTGGGTAGACATTTTCAGTGCTGTTTTGCCAGGTGGCAGTTGGGGACCTTGGGCGCCCCCTTTTGTCTCCTTTTTACAACCCAAGACAGACGCACCGGGGAAAGGATTGGGACATTTTGTAGGTTGTTGGGATATGGATGGTTTTAACGATGCCAATGAAAGCCAAGAACAACTGGAAGCCTGGATGGATCGCTTTCAAAGTTGTGCTGCAGTTAATGGGGAAAAAGTGCTTATTCCTGGAGAACCCGAGGCGTTAACTACAGCGGTTCGCCTTGCATCGGGCATCCCCTTAAACGATACCGTATTTCAAGATTTGATGGAAATTTCTAACGCACTCAATATAAAATTATAAGGAATATGGAAAAACAACAACGCAATAAACTGATTGTAGGAATTGGGTTCATTGCCCTTATTACCGGTATTTCTGTTTGGGCTTATTTTACGATTTTAGTTCCAAACCGCGAATATCACAAAAAAACGGGAAAGAAATATTCGCAGAAATTGCAATACAAAACCACCTATAACCCCGATTATATCGACTCGATGGTTCGGGCTAAAGAATCGGGGAAAAATAAAAAAGGCGTAAAATAACAAACCCCTTCATTTCTCCATTTAACTACCGTTAATAAACCAAAAAAGCAGACCCAGGAGTCTGCTTTTTTTATTTGAACCGTGGCGCTTTAGTTAAACCAAGCCTTTAATTCTTGATGCATAAATTCGGCATCCGAAATTTTACCTTCTAATCCAGATTCAATAATATGAGTTAAGAAACGATTGTTTTTATCACCGGCCAATAATGCATCTCTGTAATTATCGTTAGAAAACGTAACGCGTTCGTATTGCGAACGGTAAACACCTGGATATTGATCGATTAATAATTTTTCAATTCTCTTTTTATTCAAAAAGTCTGGAAGTCCCACCAAATCTCTCATTTCAATGAAATTCTGTAATGCTAAATCGGCAATGGCATCGGCATTAGGCTTCCGACTTTTTTGATAGGTATCTAAAATCAAATCCCAATCACCCGCATGTGCTTCGATACAGGCATCCAATACCACACAATCTTCAAACGAACAATTCATTCCTTGACCATAAAAAGGCACCACAGCATGAGCGGCATCGCCCATTAACGCGGAGCGATTTTTAACCCATGGATAGGTGCGCATTGTAGCTAAATGTGAAACGGGATTGTTTTTAAAATCGGCCAAAAGATTGGGCATCAAGGGTAGGGTATCTTTAAAATAGGTTTCAAAGAAACGGCTAACCTGTTCATCGGTTTTAAGATTGTCAAAACTCACTTCCCCTTCATAGGGCATAAACAAGGTACAGGTAAAATTGCCACCCGGATTGGGAAGGGCAATCATCATGAAGGAACTTCGAGGCCAAATATGCAAGGCTTTTTCTTCCATTTGGAAATTCCCCAAGGCATCGGGTACTATTTCCAATTCTTTATAACCGTGTGATTCGTAATTCTGTGAAAAATCGTGTCGAGGATTGCGCACCATTGCATCTCGCAATGCAGAAAACGCACCATCCGTTGCTAAAAACACATCGCCTTGAACCTTTACATTGGCTCCATTTTGATCGATAAATTGCGCTTCGTTTTTTTCCAAATCCATGTGGGTACATCGGTGATTGAAATACATATGGATATTGGGGTAAGCATCGGCAAGTTGTAAAAGGCGAATGTTCAATTCACTTCTTGAAACGGAATAAATGGCTTGATCATCCCGTCCGTAGGGTTGATAGTTCAGACTTGCATCGGTACCATGCATGATGCGACCGAACATGGGAATCGAAATTTTCAAAATATCATCCACCAATCCCACTTTTTCCAATGCGGTAATTCCCCGCGTAGAAAGCGCCAAATTAATGCTTCTTCCTCCTTGATAATTTCCTTGTCGCATATCATCGCGGCGCTCATAAAGATGCACTTCATAGCCCCTTTTGGCTAAGTAAATCGACATCAAACTTCCGGCTAAACCGCCACCAACTAGTACCATTTTTTCTGCCATGGATACAAAGTTATGGTTTCCTTGAAAATTAATACCATTTTTGCTCTAATAGAATGCGGATATACCGAACTCCAATATGGTTACAAGGTTTTTTTAAGGATTACACTTGGAAAATTCCAACAAGTGAACGGGTGATTTATTTGAGTTTCGACGATGGACCCGACCCAGAGGTTACTCCCTTTGTATTGGCACAATTGGAAAATTACAAAGCCAAAGCCTGCTTTTTTTGTGTGGGCGATAATTTGATAAAATATCCGGAAATCGCGGAACGTATTCGACAAGAGGGCCACGAAATAGGCAATCACACCCAACATCATATTAAAGGTTGGTCTTCCCGTTTAGAAACCTATATTAAAGACATTCAGCAATGCCAAGAAAACATTGGACTTCCCCCAGAAAAGACTTTGTTTAGGCCGCCCTATGGCCGTATAACACGCAAGCAAGGCCGGTGGGTGTTGCAACAAGGATACCGATGTATAATGTGGGATATTTTAAGTTATGATTACGATAAAACCTTGAATTTAAACGATGCGTTGAAACGTATTATTTCGTTAAGCCGCGAAGGCAGTATTATCGTTTTTCACGACAGTAAAAAAGCCCAAGCC
>JAULUW010000199.1:0-11993 GCA_032111345.1 Bacteroidia bacterium | reverse complement strand
GCAAAAATCGAAGAACATACTAAGAAAATTGCACTTGCCCTTAATGTAAAAGGCTTGTTGAATATTCAATTTGCCATCAAAAATGACGAAGTTTATGTCATTGAAGCAAATCCAAGGGCATCGCGGACGGTTCCTTTTATCTGTAAGGCCTACGACGTACCTTATGTGAATTATGCCATGAAAGTGATGTTAGGCGTTAATAAGGTCAGCGATTTTGTGATCCCGGAAAGACCTGCGGGTTGGGCAATTAAACAACCCGTTTTCAGTTTTGATAAATTCCCGAATGTAAATCGCGAGTTGGGTCCGGAAATGAAAAGCACCGGAGAATCTATCTTGTTTATTACGGATTTAAAAGATCCTGAATTCCGAGAGTTGGTGAAGCAAAAGAATATGTATTTGAGCCGTTAATCCAATTTTATAGCCACTTAAACGACAAAGGCGTTATCCAATGGGTAACGCCTTTAAACTTTTTAGGAAAACCTGCGTCTAAGGATTAAACAGCTATGAAAAATCTATTATTGATGACAGCGTTTGCATTTGCCGGAATGGCAGGGGCACAACACGACGAGGAGATTGACGCTAGACAGGCGAAATTAAGTCCAGAAGAACAGGCCACCCGCCTTACTGAAAAAATGACCAAGGAACTTAAATTGACCCCTGAACAAGTTGCCCAGGTAAAAGCTCAAAATTTAGCCTTTACACAACAGCAGGCGGCACATCGTGAACAAATGCAAGCACTTCGCGAACAACAAAAGACCCAAATGGATGCACATCGTAAAAACATTCATGCCCTTTTAACGCCCGAACAGCAGAAGAAAGCAGATAAAATGATGGAAAACCGCGAGCATAAGCGTAAAAAACGCATGGAAAAAAGGAGAAACAAAGATTAATAGCATTTCGTTTTATTGGTTATTCCAAAATTTGAGAACATAAAAAAGGGGCTTTGGGGCCCCTTTTTTATGCTTTACTTACTTCAAGAATATTCTGTTTAACTCTCCGGTGTTTTTCCTTCTCCTCCATTATTCGGGGGCGTACGGTTAGCATCGCGATTGTTGTTATTTCGGTTGCGATTCCTGTTGTTATTCGGTCTGCGGCGTTCTGGATTTGGGCCTCTTTCTGCTGAATTGGGCGTGTTCTGAGCACCCTCATTGCCTGATTGAGCCGGTTTGTCTCCAATTGGCTTGAAACTATCTAATTTCGGTCCGCCTTCGCGATTGTTTGGGCGGGGACGGTTGTTGTTTCGGTCTCTGTTGTTATTCCGATTTCTGTTTTCGGCCCCTTTGTTTTCCGTTCCCCTGTTTTCCGTATTTCTATTTTCAGAATTTCTGTTTTCGGGGTTCGTTTTAGGTCTGTCTGTTTGGGTTCTCTGTTCTCTCGTTCCATTTTCGTTACGAGGCCCTTTCTGATCGCGTTTGTTGTTGTTTTTACGCTTATTTCGGTCTTTATTGTTTCTGTTATTCCCTCGATTTCGGTCTAAATCCTTGAACTCATTGTCTTTTAAGAGTTCAGAATTATCAATAAAGTCACTTTGCTCGTCCTCGATTACTTTCTCAAGAACCGCAACGGCAGCAGCCATATCGGTTAGTGGAGGTGCTTGTTCGCCGTTTTTGTTTTTCTCCATCAATTCGTTAACGGTATCTACATGCAAGGGTATCCAATCTTGGTTGTCTTCGTATGCAAACCACATCAATCTTTTTAGGATATCTGTTTTGCGTGCATACGCAACTCCTGTAGTGGTATCAATTTTAACGATTTTTGCCTTTGGAAAGGTTTCGATTGCTTCCAGATAGGTATCGAGTTCGTAGTTTAAACAACATTTCAATCGGCCACACTGTCCGGCCAATTTTTCCATATTGATGGAAAGGTTTTGGGTTCGGGCAGCCCCCGTGGAGACTTGTTTATAATCGGTAAGCCAAGAGGAGCAACACAATTCGCGACCGCAAACACCGATTCCACCCAAGCGGGAAGCTTCTTCGCGGTAACTGATATGCCTCATTTCAATTTTTACTCTGAAATTTTCTGCATATTTCTTAATCAGTTCACGAAAGTCAACACGGGTTTCCGCCGTATAGAAGAAAATTACTTTTCTGCCATCGCCTTGAAGCTCGATGTCTGAAATTTTCATGCTTAAATTCAACCCAAACGCAATGGTTCTGGCCTTTTCAAGCATTTCATCTTCTTTGGCTTTGGCTTCGTTGTGCCGTTCCATATCGCGATCTGTCGCAATCCGTTGAATGCTGCGCATTTCAGGATCGTCTTCACGAACGCGGTATTTTTTTAGTTGAAGTCGCACGATTTCGCCTGTTGCGCTGACCGTTCCTACGTCAAAACCGACGGAACTTTCCACAACGACGTAATCGCCGGTGAATAAATCTATTTGCTGACTGTTTCGGAAGAATTCTTTTCTACTTCCTTTAAAACGCACTTCTACAATATCAAACGGTTTTTGCCCATCTGGCAAATCCATATCCTTAAACCAATCGTAAACATTTAGTGCGTTACAGCCATCTGTGCCACAGGTACCGTTGCTTTTGCACCCTGCGGGTGAGCAACTGCCTCCTGATTTGGTTCCACATGATGAACAACCCATAATTTTTTTCTTTATAGTTTTGGTAACTCAACAAAATTACGGGAATGAAAGGAGCTTTTTGTCTACCCTATTTGCTTTTCCTTAAACACCCAAAGCTTTTGTCCGATAAAATTTACGACCATACCGACGACTGTTGCGAAGATTACCGCAAAAAGTTTATCTACCTTAACGGCAAAAACAGCCATTTTCAAAGCCTGACTTGGATAATCCAAATTCAACACCAATTCTGCATCGGGTAAAATATGCAAGAAGAACTCGTTAGATAGTACATTCATGGTTCCGCTTAAAACATATAAGGCTATGTACTTTACCAAACGCTGGTTATCTCGACCTTTTTGTTTCCATGTCCACGCTTTATTCAATTGATAATTTAAAACGGTGGCTAATACTATGGCTAAACTTTTGGCTAGATAGGTAGGAATAAACTGGGATAGGAAATAATAAATACTTAAATCCATGAAAAAGGACAAGCCTCCAACAATTCCAAATTTGGTTATGGCGATATACGTCTTACTAGAAATCAAAATAGATTATGTTTGAATCAGGTATGTGCCATCAAAGGTAATATTTAAACCCATTTTGATTGCTATGTTTTCTGCTTGATGCCCGAAAGGAAGTCCCCAAAGCAGGGGTTTCTTGTAAAAATCACAAATATCGGTGATGATTTCTTTTGCGTTTTTCCCAAAAGGAATCTCGTGGTCTTTCATGTCGGTCATACCACCCACCAAAATGGCTATCACATTATTCAAGGAGCCTGAAAGGTGCAAGGCTTGCATCATGCGGTCTATATGGTAAAGATATTCATCTAAATCTTCCAACAGTAAAACAAAGGGCTCATGGGGGAATTTATAACCGCTAGCCAACATGGTAAAAACCATACTTAGATTGCCACCCCATATCGGCACGGCGTTCCACATGGTTGGTTTATTCTCCGGTACTATACCATCTATTAATGCCTCGGTAACGTGGTTAATTGGGAGCTTTAGAGCCCCCCCTTTAAGCCTATCTGCCAATTGCGTTTTGCTGTTTTCGGAGCAGGCATTTTGGTTTGAAAATTGCATCGCCATTGGCCCGTGTATGCTGGCCATTCCTTGGCTTTGTAGGTGTATATGAAGGGCTGTGATATCAGAAAAACCGACCCACCATTTTGGTTTAGAGGCAAAATCAAACGCTCTTAGTTCTGACAATAGTTGTAGTGTTCCATATCCGCCTCGGGCCATAAAAACGGCTTTCACATCTGGATGGTTCAAGGCCCAGAATATATCGTTTAATCGTTCTGTCGGGCTTCCCCCGAATTGATTTTGGCGTTGATGAATATTGGGACTCAATATCAAGTTCCACCCGTGTGTATTTACCCAATCCTGAAACGGCCCTAGCTGGTCTAGGTCCATAAAGCGGGCAGGCGCAATAAGGGCAACGGAATCACCCTGTTTCAAATAGGGCGGAATTATCACGGTTTTACGACTGGAATAAGCAGATTGCTGTTCGTTACCACGGTGGTCATTTCACCGGTTCGGGTATCGGAGGGGTATTCAATAAAGGGGGGTTCTAATTTATAGCCTTGAGACTTTAAATTCTCGGAAACCTTGATCCAAAAAGGCGCACTTTGCCCAAGCGCCGCCATCGTTTTGGCTTTATGAAAAGGGCCCGCTTTTAGGTTTATAAACCCAAACTGGTTATTCTTAATAGGTTTGTTTATAGGGATTCCAATTATTATGTTTTGTTCTTTGCCAGGTTCTGGAATTTGTTCGTAAATAGCCATAATTGGGCCGGTCATGATGCGCGCACTGTCTGCAATAATCGTATTGAGTTCACTAGCGGTACCTATAATGAGTGTTTTGAGTGTTTCGGGCTTAACCGACATGTACACTTTGCAAATCACATGCATATCTGGGCGTTTTGTGGGAGTAATCACAAAATCGCTCCCCGAGGCTACAAAACCGTCCATAGATTGCACTTTGGAATTGGCCGTGTCTGTAATATCCGTTTGGGAACTGTTGTTCTGACAAGCGGAAAACCATAAAGAACCCAAGGCCGTAATAAGGATTGGAAGAGACTTGCGCATATTTTTCCGCTAAGTTAATTCCTTGGGAGATTAAATCCGTATTTTTGTATCGTGAAATTCTTAGCTGAAATTGAAATTTTGCCTAAAAAAGGGCTTTTAGATCCTCAAGGGAAAGCGGTAACTCAAAGTATGCCGCGTATAGGAATTGAAAACATTTCTGAGGTACGCGTAGGTCGGTTTATCACGCTTGACATAGAGGCTGGAGACGCTTCTGAAGCAGAGGTAACAGCACATACAGCTGCAAAAAAGCTTTTGGCTAATTTGATAATGGAAGATTACAGCGTCCGCATTTCTGCCTTATGATTATTTATAATGTAACCTGCAATATGCAAACCAAACTTGCTGAAGAATGGTTGCAATGGATGAAGTTAGAACATGTGCCTGAAGTTTTAGAGACTGGCTGTTTTCTTGACTATAAGATTTTGAAATTGCTCAATAACGATTCCGATGATGAGGGCGTGAATTATGCAATTCAATATACCTGCGAAAATTTAGAAACATTAGAAAGATACCGCCGCGACTTTGGTCCTGCATTGATGGAAAAAACCTTTAAACGATACGGAAACACGGTATTGGCTTATCGCTCTGTTTTAGAAATCATCGAATAATATGCAAGCGCGAGACCTTCAAATTGAAGAAATAATTGCGCAATTAGATTCCTATACTTTTATTGATGCGCGAAGTGAAAAGGAATACGCCAAAGGGCATATTCCAGGTGCAATAAATGTTCCTTTATTGGACAACGAAGCGCGAATAGAAATCGGCACCTTATATAAAAAACAAGGTCGAAGTGCCGCCGTTCGTAAAGGTTTAGAGTTGGTAGGCCCTATAATGCCACAACTTTATGATCGCTACCAAGAGCTTTTTAACTTGGGGAAACCCCTTGTTTTTTACTGTTGGCGGGGTGGATTGCGCAGCTTGATTTCGGCAACCCTTTTCCAATGGTCGGGACATCCCGTACAACGCATTCACGGGGGGTACAAGAGCTATCGAAATTGGGTTTTATCACAATTAGAACTTCCCTATAAAATCCAAATACTGGGTGGGGCTACGGGTTCTGGAAAAACAGAAATATTGCATCTCTTGGCCCAGAACGGAATGCAGATTTTAGATTTAGAAGGAATTGCCCATCATAAAGGAAGTGCATTTGGCGGTTTAGGACAAGAACCCCAACCAAGTACCGAATCTTTCGAAAACGCAATCGCCTTAACCCTCTATAATTTTAACCGCGACCGTATTATTTGGGTTGAAAATGAGAGTCGTTTAATTGGAACATGTTTTCTCCCCGAAACCTTTTGGCAAAACATGCAAAGTGCCCCTATTTTAGAGGTTTCGGTTCCGCTTTCCATTCGGGTGGAACGCTTACTTAAAGAATACGGTCATTTTGATATCACACTTTTAGCGGATAAAACAGAGATTCTTAGAAAAAAACTGGGTGGGCAACACGCCACTTTTGCTTTAGAAATGTTACAAGTAGGGAATATACAAGCTTGGATGGAAACGGTTTTAGTCTACTACGACAAAACGTATGGCTACAGTTCCGTGAAAAACGCAAACCGTATATCCCGCATTGATTTTGATTGGTCACATATTAATCTCTCTATTGACAACCTCATAAAACACGTATGAACTTAGAACATAAAATTGCCGTTGTAACCGGCGCAAACAAAGGAATCGGGTACCATTGTGTACAGCAATTATTGGCCGAAGGGGCCATTGTTTATGGATTGTGTCGCAGCGGCTGCAGCACCAAGCATGAAAATTACACGTGCATACATGCAGATGTGCAGGAGTTTAGCCAATTGGAAACCGCTTTCAATGAAATTTTAGGCAAGCACGGTCAAGTCGATATTTTAATTAATAACGCCGGTTTGGGTTATTTTGGATTTTGTGAAGAGTTGCCTTTAGAACAATGGCACCAAATGTTTAATACAAATGTTACAGGATTGTTCTATGCCACGCGCTTAGCGCTTCCATCGATGAAAAAAAGCGGAGAAGCACACATTATCAATATTGCATCGATTGCCGGATTAGAGGGATACCCTCAAGTGTCGGGATATTGTGCAACCAAATTTGCGGTTCGCGGATTCAGCGATGCGCTTTATAAAGAAGTTAGAGATTTTGGTGTTAAAGTTACCTGTGTGTATCCCGGTTCTGTAAAAACAGACTTTTTCCGACATTCTGAAAACATTACCGCACACGACAATATGCTTATGCCAGAGGATGTCGCGTCACAGATTCTCTATACATTGAAATCGCCAAAGAACTTTCACAACGTGAATTTAGAAATTAGACCTCTAAAACCAAGAGGTTAAATAAAATACTCGTATTTTTGTATCACCATTAACTAATACCCTATTAAGAAATGAAAGTAGCCATTAACGGATTCGGTCGTATCGGTCGCCATGCATTTAAATTTTTGTTGCAAAAGCCCGGTGTTGAGATTGTTGCCATCAACGATTTAACAAAGAACGCTACCTTAGCGCATTTGTTAAAGTACGACTCGGTTCACGGTCGTTTCCCAGGTACCGTAAGTCACGATGATGATCATTTGATTATCAACGGCAAAGCAATCCGCGTTTACGCAGAAAGAGATCCCAAAGCACTTCCATGGGGAGACTTGGGTGTAGATGTAGTACTTGAAAGCACAGGAATTTTCACATCCGATGAAAAAGCAGGCTTGCATTTACAAGCTGGTGCTAAGAAAGTAGTTATTTCTGCTCCCGCTACAGGAGATCTTAAAACCATCGTTTTAGGGGTTAACGATTCTATTTTAGATGGAACCGAAACCGTATTAAGCAATGCTTCCTGCACTACCAACTGTTTGGCTCCAATGGTAAAAGTTTTAGATGAAAACTTCGGTATTGAAGAAGGATTCATGACTACAATTCACGCCTATACAGCAGATCAAAACTTGCAAGACGCACCACATTCTGATTTACGTCGTGCACGTGCGGCAGCCTATAGCATCGTTCCAACGAGCACCGGTGCTGCAAAAGCGGTTGGTTTGGTAATGCCTCATTTAGCTGGAAAACTAAACGGAAATGCCATGCGCGTTCCAATTCCAGATGGTTCTGTTACCGACTTCACCGTTAATCTTAAGAAGCCCGCAACTGTAGCTGAAATCAACGCCGCTATGAAAGCAGCCGCTGAAAGCAGCTTAAAAGGCATCATGGAATACACCGAAGATGAAATCGTAAGCATCGACATCGTGGGCAACCCTCACAGTTGTGTATTCGATTCAAAACTTACTCAAGTTATTGGCAATACTGCAAAAGTAGTTGGCTGGTATGACAACGAAACCGGTTACAGCGCACGCGTAGCGGATCTCATTGTAAAAATTGGTTAAGTCTTTGTAGAACAAGTCCATATAAAAAGGGAGGCTTTCGCCTCCCTTTTTTATTCACCCATATTTCTACGAAAATCGAATTGGACTATAAGACTACTTTTAAGTTGCCGCTAACAAACACACGTACCCAAAGCTCTTCTGCCCGCATTTGATAATCGGTTATCTTTATATCCTTTACGTCACCTTTTAGGGTAATCCCGTAATCGTATTTAGCATTCAAGGCTTGTTTCATTTGCTTTTTGGCATCTTTAAGTTGTGGATTTACATCTATATTCATGGCTTTCTGCATTTCCTTTCGAATTTTATCATTAAGTAGCCATTTGGCAGATTTTAATAGGATGTTCTTTGTTTTCAAATCAAATTGAAGATCTTCTACACGAATATGATTGGTGGCACTATCGTAAACGGGTAACCCTGTTAAAAACAAGGTGCCTTTTTTGGATCCCACAAAATCTACTTCAACCCCCAAACGCTCCTCAACGGCAAAAAGCCTCAAACCATTTACCATAATAAACTGCTTTCCTGATTCAAACTTCTGACCCTCTAGGAAGCCCATAATTTGCTTTGCTAGGGTATCATAGTGCATTTTGATGTCTGTGTATATATCAAACCCACCGGCCTTTTTATACGTCGTTAAATTGGGCAGTTTTTGAACTTGACGCGTTTGGGCTGCAGATACCACCTCTGGTTGGGCTTTAATACCTATCGACGCTTTCATGATATTTTTATTGAAGGTTAGTGCACTCATGGAAAGCTCTTGTGGGTTTAAATATAAAAACCCCATTCCGTTGAGTGAAATTCCTTCTTGCATGGCCTTGTAAGATGGGGCAATTAGAGCGCGAAGATCAATTTTTGCTACTTCGGCATCTACCATTTTCATAGCATCCCCTAAATATGGTTTGGCCCTGTTTAAAACCATATTGGTGACATCTACCCCAAAAGCCACTTTAATTGGATCTATGGCCTTAAGTTCGGTTATTTTAGATTGGGTTTTTATTTTATACGTGGGTAATATTTCAATGGTACTTTCCATTCCTACGCGTGCTTTTTTCATAGGTTCTCCATAACCCATACTTATACCCACCGCGGGAACGCTGCAGGTGCTTCCCAGGCACAACGCACAATATTCCCCTTTAACCGCATAAGACAAATCTAAGGCAAGCGCTATTTTATTGCCACCTTTGCCCGCAACCTCAAGTGGTCCGCGATCCATTTTATATTGATAGCGCAGTCCCTCACAAGGGGATTCTCCTCCTTGAAACGTTTTGTCTATTTGCGATTCTGCCATTTTCATGTAGGGGTTTAAGTCTACTTCTAAGGGCAAATCTATAGAAGACATAATCTTGGGAATTGGTTTTTGTGCCAATAACAGATTACTCTTATCGGGCGGTTCGGGTTTGATACTTCCACAACCGTTAAATAGTAAGGAGAGGGCTCCTGTCGCGCATATAAACAAAGACGTTTTCATTAATTTACAATAATACGAATTGGCGTGCTACCTTGGGCATTTTCAACAATAAGGATATATGTTCCTTGGGATAAACTTGAACTCCAATAGACAAAAACGCCTTTATTTGTCGCTTCCAAGTCAACCGCATGAGCCTTTCCAAACATATCTAACATCGTTACTTTGTCTATATTGGATAAACCGAGAATACTTACATTACCTAAATTACTTGGATTTGGATATACCTCGATCCTATTGGTAAGCGCAAAATCGCTGTTCGTTTTCACAAAAATTGGAAACCTAAGGGTGTCGTTTAAATCGTTTTCATCTATATGTTCTTCTGGAAAACAGGTTAGTTGGTAGGTGCCTTCTTCATCGAAGTAAAGCACTTGAGTTGCTTGAATTGATTGGGTATCATTGGGCTCTAAACGCGGGTAAGGCATGCGTTCGGTATACCACGATTGTCCGTTTTTCTCCACCTGTAAAACCATAACACCAGGAGAAACGGCAGAATCTCTACCGGAATTGGTAATTTTAACAAGGGGGTAAAGCTTATCTCCCGTTTTATAAACAGTGCCCAATGTGGGAGAATCTACTTGCAAAACATTCAAATCTCTCTTCGACCTAACCGTATATTGTCTCGTAATTGTATCATTGGTTACGTCTTCATCATCGGGATGCACCAACCACACACGAAACTGCCCATTTCCCGAATTATTAAACTGAATATTTACCGGCAGTTCGAATAGGTTTTCCGTATTCGATTGCATATTAAAGGTATCTGAAGATTGATAAAGTAAGGCTTTTTCGAAGGACCATGAACTTTTCAAAACTACCTTACTCATTGAATCAAGACCCTGATTTCTAAGTCGCACCCATGCGGTTTCCACACGGTCACCGATATAATAAACCTGATTCTCTTCGGGTTTCGATAAGGAATCCAAAAGGACATCTTTCGCAATTTGAACTTGTATGATTTTTCTCAAAGTATCGTTCCCTGCATTTTCATCTTTGGGATGTTTTACGATTACCAAAACCTCATAGGTACCCGTGAAAAGTCTTTTAAATGGTTTGTTGAAACTCAATACCATTCGTTGGTCCGGCATCACATTTGTTTGAATCGTTTCATCAAACCAGATGGTTTGATTTCGGGTAATAATAGCAGATATTTCCGCCTTCTGCAAGGAGCTGTCATATCCTAAATTCCCAACTCCAACACTCCAAATTTGTCCGTTGGGATCGGTAGACATCGTATTTGGAAGGTGAATAGAGTCAAGGAAATAATCGGAAGCCCGGCCCACATAAAAAGGTGCGATCACCGCATTGTTCTCTGGATAAAGGTCTATGCTGTCGGCCAAAAAGAACTTTGAAAGATAAGGGCCTTTTTGGGTCGTTCGAAATTTTGTGTTAAAGGTAAACGTTTGTCCTGAACGCCCATTCACATCTCTTCTCAAACTGTCGTGATAGCGTAAAACCCCGGATTTATCATAAATTTCAAAGATCATTTTTACTTGATCCGCTCGAAGAACACCCTCGTTATATAAACGTCCTTTGATATCTATATTTTGGTTGGGGGCGTAAACAATCGTGCTATCAGGAGAAACAACTTTCTCACTGGCCACATCGATGGTTTTATAAATAAAGGCAGTGAACGTTTCGGAATCGTTCAGCGTGTATTCATCGCCTTTAAGAGCAGTATAAACCAGCCATTTCAAACGACCGGTATCGTTGCAAGGAAAGGTAGACCACACTAATATTTGGGAACCTTGAGGGCCTAAATTCAGGGTTTGTTTTTCGCTTGAAACTTTACTGTTGTTCAGCCATATTTCTGAAACCACCTCAAAATTACCCGTATTGGCGAAAGCAATATTCATAATCGTGGTAATCGGCAGCAAGGTATCCTTCCGTGCAATGAAGGTAGAACTACCAGAAGGATAGGCAGATCTTATCGTTACATCTTTCGCAGATCCCACAACGAAGGTTCTTACAAAAGTGTCGTTGTCTATTACCTGATCCCGGTAATGCGATACAATCATGGTTAATGTATGTTTGCCATATTCCCATGGGACAAAGGATTTAGGGAAGTTGTATTTTCTGTTGGACCCGGATTTTAGGGTATCGTAAAGAGATTCGTCGTAATGCAATATATTCGGCCCTTTAATAAGACACCTTATCCTGAAACTGTCTGTAAAATCATTAACGCCCAAATTGCCCACCAAAGCACTAGGGGCAACGGTGTCTTTGGCATGCACGTTAAATGTATCTTTGGGTAGGCTTGCATCTAAAGCAATGAGATCGTAATCGGCTTGCAAACGCGGCTCGATAATAAATTTATAGGGCGCTCCGGGGTGAAAATCCACCCAATTGGTATCGCCTAAAGGAACCGCATAAAAGAACGTTTTAGGACGAACGGGTTGTTCCATTTGATAACCGAATGCAACATTGTTCAAATCCAATTGCCTCACTCCCACATAAAAGGAACCGTTAACACGCACCTGTTTGGGTAGGTCGTAAATGTATGTACCTCCTTTGGTTATGAGGG
>JAULUW010000198.1:4026-11376 GCA_032111345.1 Bacteroidia bacterium | reverse complement strand
GCCAACAGCCTTACGCCAATCAAATGGCCTATGCCATTAACCGTTGGTCTGGACCGAATACCACCAATGAACAAGCCCGTTTAACAACGGATTTAACTCGTAATAATGTATTTTCTTCCTTTTATGTGGAAGACGGTTCCTTCTTGCGTTTACGTAACTTACAATTAGGTTATACGGCAAGTCCCCGTTGGATTACCCAACGCGGTGTGCGCAGTATTCGTTTTTATGTGGCTGCTAATAACCTATTCACGCTTACTCGTTATATGGGTTTTGATCCCGATATCGGTTCTGCAGGTGGCACTTTGGGTGCGGGTGTAGATTATGGTTTTTATCCGCAAGCACGTAATCTTATGTTAGGCTTCAATTTTAATTTTTAATGATGAAAAAGTATTCTTTTATGAAACGCAGCATGATCGCAGCTCTTATCGGGGTTACGGCTATAGCGCAATCGGGATGTGATAAATTTTTAGATATCAATCCTTTATATACCCAAGATTCGGAAAATTATTTCCAAACTCCCGTCGATTACGAACGCGCGTTAACGGGTGCCTACGATTTGCTACAAGGTTCTTTTATGTCTCTTTGGATTGGCGAAATTGCTTCAGACAATTCCATTGCTGGAGGTGAAAGTGTAACCGATACCGAAGGTTTACATGAAATCGATAACATGTCGCACGATGCGGTAAACAATGAATTGCGTTCCGTATTTCAATGGAATTATGCCGGCATTTCACGTGCCAATTATATCCTCGAATTTAAAGACAATATCGACTTTGAGGGGAAAGATCAAATTATTGCACAAGCGCGCTTTTTACGTGCCTTTTACTATTCTGAATTGGTTAAGTTTTTTGGCGACGTTCCTTTGATTATTGACAAGCGTTTAGGAGCAAAAGAAGTACAAAGCATTCCGCGCACTTCGAAATCTGAGGTTTATGCACAAATTGAAGCCGATTTGAAATTTGCAGCGGATAACTTGCCTTGGACCGCTACTCAAAAAGGACGTGCGAGTAAAGGGGCTGCGTTGGCGCTTTTAGGGAAAGTACAATTGTATCAAAACAAATTTGATGCCTCTGCCGCCACCTTTAAAACGGTTATCGACGAAGGTCCGTATGCCTTAATCTCCGATTATACCAAATTGTTTACCGTTGCCAATGAAGGTCATTCTGAAACGGTTTTTGATGTAGAATACACCGGAGCAGAAGGGGGAAGTTACGAATGTTTAATCTGTTTAGAGGGAAATGCAGCTCCTGGATTCCAAGGAATTCGTCAGTATAATGGACCTATTTATGGAGATGGCAATAGCTATAACTTGCCCACTCAAAATTTATATGACTTTTTCGATGCGGCAGATCCAAGAAGAGATGCGAGTATTTTAGACTTGGATGCCTTTATTGCGAAACAACCTAATTCAGCCAATATTAAATATGCAAAAGGAGCGGGAGGACATACTGGATTTTACAACAATAAATACATCAAAAAACAAGGCGAAATAGGTTTGCCGGATAACGATTTAACCAGTCCAGTAAATTACAGAGTCATTCGTTATGCCGACGTGTTATTGATGGCGGCTGAGGCAAATGCCCGCGCCAATGCAGCCAATGAAACCAATGCGAGAACTTATTTGAATCAAGTTCGTAAACGCGTAGGTATGGCAGAATTGAACACTTCGGGCACGCAATTGTTAGAAGATATATGGAACGAACGCCGATTGGAGCTTTCGGGTGAAGGATATCGCTTTTTTGACCTGGTTCGTACCGGCAAAGCAGCAACTTCCATCCAAGGTTTTGTAAGCGGCAAACATGAATTATTTCCTATTCCACAGGTTGAAATAGACTTAGCGGGTGGGAAATGGAATCAAAATGCGAACTATTAAATCAACATATAAAAATGAAACTTAATTATTTGTTTACGATGGCAGCAGCAGGAATGATGTTCCTGAGCAGCTGCGAAAAAGAGGAGCCACCATCCTTAGGGTCGGGTCCAACTGAAGCGGATGTAGCATTTACTTTTGCTCCAACAGCTGAAAATGCGAACATTATCGAATTTACCGCACCAAACGCAAGTTTAGTGGCAAAATGGGACTTCGGTAATGGAACTTCAGGCGAAGGAACCGTTGCAAGAGGTACATATCCTTTGAAAGGCACCTATACGGTAACCCTTACCGTATTCAATTCTGGAGGAAGTCGATCTGCTTCTAAAGAAGTGGTTATCACCAACGACGATCCTTCTTTGTTGAGCAATCCTTTATATACCATTCTTACAGGAGGTACTGCTGGTAAAGGTTTCAAAACCTGGGTAATTGATTCAACACGCGCTGCCCATATGGGGGTAGGTCCAAATCCTTCAAGTGCCCTTGGAGATGTTCCTGAATATTGGGGTGCAAGTGCTATGGATAAATCTGGAACAGGTTTGTACAGCGACCAATACAAGTTTACCTTGGATGCTTTCAAATTCGATCATATTACGAACGGACGTGTGTACATTGATAATGAGCAGGCTGCAAATTTCCCTGACTCTTATGAGAACAAAGGCGATTTTGATGCGCCTTATGCCAATCAAACAGGTAGCTGGTCTATCGTTGAAGGTGCCGATACCGTGTTAAAAATTAATGGAAATGGATTCTTAGGATTCTTCACTGGCGTAAGAGAATATAAAGTCGTTAAAATCAGTGAGAATGAATTGACTTTGCGCTATTTAGATGCTTCTAATCCAGATTTAGCATGGTATATCCGTTTGGTTCCTGACGATTTCCCTGTTGATGGTGGAGGAGGCGGTAATACCGAGGTTTACGCATTACCTATCGATTTTGAAACTGAGGATCCTAAATTTGAAGTATTCGGTGGCAGCTCGTATGCTATTGTAGATAATTCTAAAAAAGGAGGAATCAATAACAGTAATCGTGTTTTAGAAACTACCCACGGTAACGAAACCTGGGCGGGCATTTATGTGAATATCGATAAGAAAATCGATTTCGCGAGTAAAACTAAAATCGCATTTAAAATCTGGTCTCCAAAAACCTGCACAGTTCGTGTGAAATTGGAAAACAGTGGAAACAAAGATGAATTTGCAGAACGCGATGTAGAAGTAACCACTGCAAATGCTTGGGTAGAACTAGAAGTAGATTTTGCCGGAGCTGCTGCCGTTTTTGATCGTGTAGTGTTGTTCCCAGGTTGGGACACAACCGCGCCCGATACCTATTTTGTAGACGATATCAGTCAGAAATAAGCAATAATTGTATAAACCACTTTACTTTGGTGTATCTTGTATGTACTTAAGTAAAGTGGTTTTTTTATAAATATGAAACAGAAAACTTGGCTCACCAGCGCCCTATTTTTATGGGCAAGCGTATTGTTCACGGCTACGGCTTGTGAAGAGAAACCCGTTCAAAACGATGTATTGTTGCCATCAAATTTGGTGCATACCCTAACCTTATCCAATACCCAAAAGGGCCGTGTAACTGCAACCCTAAAAGCCGATAATGCCAACTATTATTCCATCCTTTTCGAAACCCCAAACGGATTCGTGAGTCCCGACATGAATGGCAACACCGCGGTTTATACCTATGTAGATACCGGTTGGTTTACCGTTAAATTTAGAGCGCATGTAAGTGCCGCTTCCTTTACGGAGAAAATAGATTCGGTGTATATTCAATTTGGCGTTGTGGGACTTGGTAATGGGTATTTTACCCCGGAAAATTATGCAGGCTATAACTTGGCTTGGGCCGATGAATTTAATGGAAATTCCCTGGATTTAAGCAGCTGGACATACGAAGTAGGCCGCGGTGAATGGGGCTGGGGAAATAACGAGTTGCAGTATTACCACGAAGGTGAGAAAAATGCCATCGTGAAAGACGGTAAACTAACCATAACGGCTAAAGAAGAATCAGCTGGAGATGCCAATTATACTTCTGCGCGTTTAGTAACCAAAGGGAAACGTGCGTTTCAATTTGGTCGCATTGATATTCGAGCACGCTTACCCAAAGGCCAAGGCTTATGGCCCGCATTATGGATGTTGGGTAGTAATATCGATCAAGTAAGCTGGCCCGCTTGTGGGGAAATCGATATCATGGAGTTAGTAGGTCACAAACCCAATGAAGTCTTAGGAACTGCGCATTGGGGAAATTCCGTTCCGAGTACCTTCAATAGCAAAAAATACCGTCTTGCGGCAGGAGATTTTAGCGATTCCTTTTTTGTGTATTCCTTAATTTGGGAAGAAAATAAAATGGAATGGTATGTAAATGATATTAAATATCAAACAATTACACCCAGTAATACGGGAAGTATATATCCGTTTAACAATCCCTTCTTTTTTATTTTCAACATCGCAGTTGGGGGTAATCTGCCTGGCAGCCCCGATGCAAGTACCCGTTTCCCCCAAACCATGGAGGTCGACTATATACGGGTTTTTCAGAAAAATTAAGAAAGGGTTTTTCTCTTGATTTCCTAGGGAAACCAAACGATATGAAATTTTATAAGGTTGAAAATTACTTTAGTATATTTGTTTATGCAATTATCTAAACGATTCTTTTTCATAGCGGCCTTGACTTTATGGGCGAATATCAATGCACATGCACAAAGAATTGCCATGCTCGATATTGCAGGGCATCGAGATTCTTTTATTCAGCGTTTCGAGTCGCAATTAGGATTTAAACGCGTTGCCGATGAACAGAAAATTCCCATTTTAAGAGGCTCACTCAATGGAGAACCGGCAGATTTGCGCATTTTTGAAACACCCCTTACCAACAGAGTTTATAAAGTAGAAGTACGATTTCAATCCCATTCCAAATGGAAAGAGGCGAAATCGTACTATCTGAATAAATTGAAGGGGCTCCAAAAAAAGTATGGGGAGCCCGTTATTACAAAACAGATATTTGAAAAGCCCTATTGCGATGGTGGAGGGAAAGAATTTGAAGCAATAAAGAGTAAAAAAGGTCAATTTTATTGCGATTGGGGAGATATGCCCTATATACAAAACCTGTTTTTGCAATATTGGATTTCCGGAGATACACATGTGTATTTGTCCTTTACACTAAAAGACGAGCTCATGAAGTACGAAGAAGAAAAGGAGCTCACCAAAAATGCATTGTTTTAAACCCTGAGACATTATTCGCTCTAATTGCGGTGAAATTGATTTGGGCATGAACATCAACCAACGCGGGTTCCTGGATTTACTTAAGCCCTTAAAACATTTTCAAACAGCACCCCCGCTTTTCTTATGTGCCATGAAGCTGCTGTATCTGCTTCCCTTTGGCGCAACTTGGCTGAAATACAAAATTTTCTTTTATGTATTGAGCGGAATCTTTTTGTTCTTGGTGTACGATTTGGCTAAAAGTCTGTCTGATGATCCCAAAGTGCCCCTGATTGCCCTAGCTATGGTAAGTTTAAATCCCTTTTTTATTTACCATTCGCTTACCTTAAAACAGTATGTTATGGATGCGATTATTGTAATGCTCTTGGTTAAAAGCCAATTCAGCCCGCAAGCCTCGAAACCACATAAACTCCTTTGGGTCTTGGCACCGCTCTTGTCCAACCCTGTATTGTTTGTGTATACCGCCTTTTTAATGCGGGAATTCTGGCGGCTTTTACGAGGCGCCCAAACACATTCTCAAACGGCCCTCATTCGAATTAAAGACGCGTTGCATGCCTTCTTTCGGGAAGCGCATTACCGATGGTTTTGGCTTCCTCTTTTGGCCTATGTAGCGTATTTTTTGTGGTATAAGCAACAAGAAGGATATGTACCCCTCACGCGCTTTATGTGGGATTTCTGGCGTTTGACATTTTTCTCCAATTCGCATGATTTCTTTGTGCGCATTTACTATTTCTTCATTGGAAACGTCACTTTTATCTTCTCTCACGATAAAACATTGGCCAATTTAGGAACCTTACTGCTCGGAATTGGATTGGTGCATTTTTATAAAAGCCGGAAATCCGAATCTCAACGATTTACCTTGCGAACCTATTTAGGTGCTTTGGCCGTTTTTGTAGCCCTGAATTTTTTAAAAATGTATCCGATTGCGCCGCGTTTATTGTTGTTCCTATCTCCATTAATTGTAGTGCTTATCGCTATTTCGGGGGAAATTAAACAGCCGGTGTATCGCATTTTATGGGGGATTTTAATGGCGGCAGGTTTTATAAATTATGCCCTCTATATGCCCTTCAAAGAAAATGATGTTTTAATGATGGCCCAACGCTTGGAAGCCCAGAAACCGGCACGGGTATTTTACTCCATGAATTCGGTTCGCGCGATTAGGAAGTTTGATGCGTTTACCGAAAACGCCTTTCATATGGAATCAAAATACGTTCACAATCGCACGTTTTGTGGCAATTCCGATAGCGTTTTTGTACTTAAATTGGTGCACCAATTTGGCAGGGAAGGGGAGAATGGACCCATAATGGAACCCTGTATTCCGAAAGCAACAGATCAAAAAAGAATCGAGTTGGTGCAAGTAGCCGACGGATTTAACATCTATAAAATTAGGGATGCCAAAATCATCGCAGAATTTGTTCGGGAAGGGATATTACATCCAGAGTACCTCAATACCGGTTTTTATCCAGCTACAGAAAATCCCTTTGCAAACAAATAGGGGTAAATTACCAATGCTTTTATAAAAAAGTGCGGTTGTGTTAACTTCAATGTAGGTTGTATGCGAAAGCGGTTTGAAATAGAATGTTGAAATAGGTTTATAATTATAGCTACATATACCGGGAAATTGGTGTGGTTTGATTTGAAATTTCTAAATAAGACAAAGCCCACGATAAAACCTAACAGGAAAGGGCTCCCTGTTAAACATGTCAGTATCTATGCTAGCAATCGGGTCATGTGCTTTTTTGGATAACTACTATTTAAATTACCTATTATTAGGTATTTAATAGTTTTATGCTTTGGGTAATTTTGTCTTTGTTACACCTTATGAAAAAACTCTATTCTTTACTGTTGTTGTTTTTGATCATATCCTTGGTTAATCCAGAAATCATACATGCACAAAATAATCGGAGGGATCTGAAATTCTATAAAGCCGTGAAAGTCAAGATTAATGGGCGTGATACTATCTTAAGGCTAGACTTAGATACGAACTTTTCAAGAAAAATAACTGATAATCAATTGGTTACAAATAATTCTTCTCCCGTGGTTGCGGAATCTATTGTCCAAAAAGATGAATATTTGGGTGTTAATATTTCACCTATGACAGGATTGTTTGGGGTATCCTATTACGATAAGAATTCCTCGAAGTTTTTTCAAGATGGATTTATTCTTCATGGTTTTTTCAGGTCTTCATGGTTGGGTTATGAGGTTGATTATATGGACCTCCAAGCTGTAGAAGTTGATAAATCTGGATTGTATGCGGGCTTG
>JAULUW010000198.1:0-4016 GCA_032111345.1 Bacteroidia bacterium | reverse complement strand
ATTTCTAGTATGGAATTCAGAAAGTCATCCATCAATTGTTGATGAATTCTGCCGGCGCTATTGTACTACTTGACCCCGATAGAATGTATGGATTCGCATGGTCGAGTGGTTATAACGTCAATTTAGGTCCGATTTATTTGGGTATAGGAGGGCACTTTTTTAACTTCTCATCATCCAGATGGACGTTGAATTTTGGTTTTAAAATTTAAGCAAATGAAAAATATAATAATACTCGTTCTAGCCGCTGGCTATTTATTTACAAGTTGTGAAACGGATCCGTTTATAAACCCTGGGGGGGGTAGTGGAAGTTCAGGTAGTAATGGTGGTAGTAATAATGGGAGCTCTATTTCAATTGACTGCAATAAACCGAGTAGCCTTCCGGCTAAATCGCATTGTTTAAGCAATGGCTCTAACAAAGCCCCCTGTTATTATGGTGATGCAGAGTTAACAGGAACATGGAGGAATTTAAATGTTACGATGATTTTAAATTCTAACGGTACTGGAACCTGGAAAACCAGCGCAACCGCCTTTACTCCGGCAACCACATTGTCTATTACTTGGGGCGCCCTCTTGAATACGGATGGATCGAAGTATGGTGCGAGTCACGCTACCCCAAATTGGTTGATCATAATAAATAACAGCAGTAGAACTGATATTATCGATCCTCAATTTGCTGCCAACGGATATTTACCAGGCAGAAGTATGTTTACCAATGGTTGGACCAGATAGTCTCAATAAATCCCCACTATTATTAGATGGATTTCAAATTCAAAAGGCCGGTTCTCATGTGAACCGGCCTTTTAGTTTCAATTTATACGGGATGACGGGATGTATGAGTGCTGCCGCTCAGAATTCAAAATAATTAAAAATCGCCGCCAGCACCGCCGCCATCGAAGCCGCCGCCGCCACCAAAATCGCTATTGCTGGAACTATCACTAGAACTCGAATTTGAACGCGAATCGGTACTCGAATCGGAATGTACCATGGGCACAGCAATCCATACCCCTTCATTATTGAAATACCCCCTTTTTTCCCGAACCGAAGCCATTTGTTCTGGGGTTAAATTGAGCTTTTCAGCCCAATAAGTATCGGAAGAATCCATGAATTGCTTTTCCCATAAACCCTTGTTAAATGGGTCTAGTGCCAATGCACTTCGATGTTCGGGACTCATCCTATTTAAGTGAATCAAGAGGTATTTAAATCGGGGATGTTGAAATAAGGGATCATCGGTTCCGATTAAAAAGGCCCGCATTTTATTGCCCATTTGCAATCGGCTGTACCAAACAATAGAGCCGATTAAAATACTGATCAGAAGGGTGTTTAATATCATGATTTTTTGGGAGTATTCCAGGGTTTGATTTCAATGCCGAGTTCAGAAGCGCGTTTGTTCAATATAAATCGACTGCGGAGATTCTTTCCTAGTCCGAAATAAATATTTACCAGGAAAAGTAAAATGACCAAAGTCAATACCGATTTTCCCAATCCCGTTTGAGGATAAAAGGGATCTTTCAGATACCAGGCTTGGCTGATTTTTGTTTTCAAATCGTCTGATTGAATTTCCCTCATAAGGGCTTCGATGAGTGCCTTTACCCCCGAGTAATACTGGTCGGTTTTAAGTTCAGGTACCAAATAATTGCGAGCAAGTTCGCCAGCAATACCATCTGTAATGTCTGCTTGTATTTTTTGCGCGGTTGTTATGAAATATTTGCGCTCTTTTTGTGCTATATAAATGAGAATTCCCCGTTTATCACCCGCAGCGCCCACACCCCAAGTGCGTGAGAGTTCCATCGCTCGATCAAAGGGATCTTTTCCATTTAATCTCCCTTCGAGTGCCAGGCCAATTTGAATGCCTGTTTTGCGATAATAATCTTGAACTAAAGTTTCCAACTCTTGATGTTCCTCCACACTGAGGGTCTCGGTAAAGTCGTTAATAAAGCCTTCGCTCTGAGGAATATCGGCGCCTTGGCTTGAATATCCCCAGAGAAGAGTTACAAACATGAATAGGTATTTCATTCGGTATATTTTTGCGAAATTTAATACAAATTGCGATGTGTTTTTTTGCGATTTTTGCATGAAATACTGTTCTCCGAATAAAGTAACTTTGAACCAATGAAAAAAGCCGTACTATTTTGTCTCGCAATCGTTTTTTTAATCGCTTCCTCTAAGGCGCAAACTGCCAATTTTAGGGAAGTTATTTATTTGAAAAACGGTTCCGTCTTGAAAGGAACCCTCACCGAATGGGTGCCCGATGAATCTTTGAGCATTCGACTGAGCGATAGCAGTTTGTTCGTAGTAAAAATAGCGGATATTCTAAAAGTTACTCGTGAATTCATAGCAGACGCCTCTAAACCTGCGAAAGGCAAAACTGCGGTCCTTAATGCTAACGGTTTTGAATCCAATATCTCTGGAGGATATGGGGTGGCTAGCGGTAAATACGGACTCGATATCCTTTGTTTTAACTGGGTATTTGGAAAGAATTTAAATACCCATCATTTTGTAGGGATGGGCACGGGATTGCGCTACATGGAAGAAGTAGATATGACGATGGTTCCCATTTTATTAGATTGGCGTTATCGAATTACCGAACAATCGGTATCTCCCTACGTGCGATTGTCAGCAGGGTATTCCCTCAATGTAAGCAATGGTTTAGAAAATTCGGGATTCTTGGTAGATCCACGAATTGGAGTGGACTTCCAAGTTGGAGTAACCCGTTGTTCCTTCGATATGGGATACCAAACGCAACAGACTGCATTTTGGGTTATCAAAGATCCATTAAGCGCTCCTTATTTGAGCAAAGTTTACCGATTTTCGGAAGCCTTGAAATTCAGTTTTGGGATTTCATTCTAAATCTGCCTTCAGATTTTTACGTTCCCAATCCCCGAAGGCACTCCATTAAGGAATGTTTAATGTTTTTTTGAGAATTGTATCGCTTGGCTAATAAGACCTATTTTCTTGTATTTGGATTCTTTTACATCAAAATACACATACATGCGGCGCAGAGAGGAGCCAATTCCATCTAAACTCAAATAGGCTTTATCTGCAATGGCTTTATTCGAAATGGTTGCGTCTTCGAACAAAATATTCAATACCTTCCAATCCGTTTCATTAAGCGGTCTGTTAATAGCCTTTTCAATAGCATCTCTGTTCAATTTAAATGCTACTGATTGTTCTATGATTTCCGATGAAAAGGACTTTTTAAGATGCTCGATTTCTCCCAGCAAGGTATCCCGCCTCTTTAGATCTTTAATCCGACTTCTTTTAAAACCATATAATAAGATTCCAATAAGCAAGGTACTCGCCCCAATTAGGCCGACGTTGATTTTAAATTGGCGCAGTGCAAGTGCATCCAGCGCTTTTTGATTGGCAAGTTTGGCCGCATCCATTTGTTTTTGATGGGACCTTTTTATGGCCTCTTGTACAATTTCGAATTGAAAATGTTGGTTTTGAATACTATCGTGGTATTTTAAAAATCGCTCGTGCATAGTAAGCGCCCCTTGTGTGTTTCCAAGGGCTTTGTAACAGCGGTATAACAATTCATAGAGGTCGCGTTTCAAATCGAGATTGTCGGAACTATTGATTTTGGGAATTAGGGGAAGTACTTCTGTAAGGGCGAGATTGGGATTGTTTTCGAAGAGGATTTTCCCTCTATGCAGAATAGATTCACTTAAATCTTCGTCGTTATGCAACTCTTTGGAAAGGGCAATGCTTTTGTTGACATAGAAATGGGCGCTGTCTAAATCATGCATTTCGTAATAAAGACGTGATAAATCGATGTAAGCAGACACCGCCAAAAACATACTTCCTTGCTCCAAAAAAATAGGCAAGGATCTCAAATAATAAGATTTGGCTTTAGGGAAATTAGACTTTTTATAATAGGACCATCCCAGATTGCTTAACACAATACCCGTGGTTCTGTTTTTTAATTCTGTATTCTTTTGAAGTTTTAAAATGTATTCGTATTGGGAAATCGCCATGTCGAAATTGCGAATCAATAAAAATACACTTGCCATGCTGCT
>JAULUW010000197.1:0-8661 GCA_032111345.1 Bacteroidia bacterium | reverse complement strand
CCCTCTACAATTATAATCGGGCGTTCCATGCAGGTTCGCACCTTTCCATACTCCCCATATCCCAAATGAATGGTGTACATCGCCTTCATTGAAGGTTTAACCGCATCGACATAATAGTGAATGCTCAAATCGTTTTGCGCTAATAAATCCGGAGCGGATCCATTCGGAAAATTCATGAATAGCTTAAAATTTGCCAACAAACCCAAACGACCCACCCCGAGATACCAAGGCGTTTCCATCAATTGAGAACGTTCATTGTTTTCCGCTACCTCACATACCAACGAACCCAAAATCGGTCCGCCTGCACCTGTTTTGGGAAGCATAAACGGGACATTCCAATCCAATTTTATCCGTGTATTTCCAGAAACCCATGTCCATTTCAGTTTCTTCCAATCTGGGAAATTACTCAATACCAACTGGGAATCTAAAACCGCGAAAACCACATCCGAACGCAAGCGTTCAACAGGACTGATTACCGATAACATATATTTCTCTAAATATACGGCTTGGGAATACCCCGTTAAATTGAAACGGAAGCTGGAATCATCACCAAGAACAATTCGCCCTTCTCGCTCTAACAAGGGATTTGTCTCTTGATAGCGCAAATCAACAATGCCCAAAGCCACAACCCCATTGGCTAAAAATTGCTGCTGCCTTGCCTCATATTTCAAGCGCATAGAATCGTAATGCGCAATTCCATACTGTTGCAACAATGCCAAGCGAAGCGATTCTTGGGATGTTTCGTAATTCAAGGTGTCTGAATCTTGCTGTCCGCCCATACCATCCAGGTTAACCATGGGAACAAAACTCGAAATCAAAGGTCCTTCTTTGGGTTGTACGTAACGAAATCGGGCATGCATTTCCTCCAAAAAGCTTTGAGACCAAAGCGTCGGTGAACATAAAATGCCCCCAATAAAAAATAAAAGTGCCTTCCTAAATGGACTTTTCCTGAGTGCTACAAACGGATTGCGTTTTTCAGATACCTTATTATATAAGGCCGAAAAAAATCCCGATTCCGAGCGTGTTTTTTGAATGTAATTCTGATTCATAATATGTTGATTTTAATGTACTTCAAAGTTCTGAAGTCCTAATTCTGAATCCTTGGCAAATACCACAAGAAAGACTTCCCCCAAAAAATAATTTTTGCATTTTTCGCAACTCTTTGGGTGCAAATAGTCAAAAATGTGTTTTAAAGATCAAACACTTAATATTAATTATATGATAGACAACTTTACCCAACAATTGAACGACAAAACCAAACGCATGGGCATCCGCACAGCTGCTTTTATGGCCGACTTGCTTTCTATCTCCGAAGACGCGGCATACCGCCGAATCCGCAATCCATCTGCTTTGCGGGCCGATGAAATGATAAAAATTGCCCGTGAACTCGATATCGATCTCAGTCAGTTTTCAAATACCAATAGCAATATGCTCACTGTAGAGGTAAAGCCCTTGCATTTTGAAACCTATACCTCTCACGATTTCTTTGGGGAATTAGAATCGCGTATTGACCATTGTATCTTCCATCCGCATTCACAAATTACCTACGGTGCCAAAGAAATTCCCTTCTTTTATTATATGTGGTTTCCTAAACTTGCCGCTTTCAAAAACTTCATTTGGCAAAGGGAATTCCTCAAAGATCCCGCCTTCAACAAATCGGTTTTCGAGGGAAGCAGCGATCGCGAGAGTCAGTATATACGTTTAGCAGAAAAATATTTAAAAGTAACATCACACGAAATCTGGGGCTATGAAACACTTTATTCAACCTTGTATCAAATTCAACACTACTACGAATCAGGTCTTTTTAAGGATGAAAAAACCTATGCCGATGTACTTTTACAATACGACATGCTCATCGACATGGTCTTTCAACAAGCAGAATTGGGTCGAAAAATAAACCCCTACCTCCCCAATTACAGAGGCGCTCGTTTTAAACTGTACTTTACTCCCATGATTACTGTCGATAACAGCATCATCTTTCACAGTATCAAAGAAAAAATTGCCATGATTTGTTCGCCCATGAGCGGTGTAGTAGTTTCCGACAATCCCCATTGGGTCTATTCCACCGATTCTTGGCTCGAAACCAGCAAAGAAAATGGCATCCTTTTATCTAAAACTGGAAATCTCGCCCGTCAAAAACTCCGCAAAGAATATGAAGATAAAAAGACCCTACTTGGACTTTAGCACATGCACCTTAAAAGTAAAAAGCCCCTTTGCTGGGGCTTTTTACTTTATAATTTGGATTGCTTAACTTTGAAAAGTGAGAAAAAAACCCATCAGAATTGCTGGACATGATTTAGATGATCGATTGAGTTTTCTCAACTTATTGGTATTGGTGCTGTCTTTTTACGTGCTTGGCATTCTCATCGTTGATGCCGTGATTACCCTTCCCCCTGAAGTTCATAAAGTCATCATTTATACCGATTACCTCGCTTGTGTCGTTTTTTTCATAGATTTTTGTGTCCGTTTTTACCGTGCGCCCCATAAATTAAAATACATGAAATGGGGCTGGATTGACCTCTTGGCAAGTATCCCTGCTAGCGGTATTTTCCGTCTGGGTCGTCTGGCTCGTGTAATCCAAATAATACGGGTAATCAAAGCCTACCGTTCTATTTCGCATATCGTAGAACATATTTTTAAGAATCACATGAAGGGTACCTTTACATTTGCCATAATTCTCGCGATTATGCTGGTACTCTTCTCATCCATTGCCATACTTGAAGTAGAAACCGCTGCCCATAGCAATATAAAAACCGCAGAAGACGCCCTATGGTGGGCCTATGTAACCATAACAACGGTTGGATATGGCGACTTATATCCGGTAACGACAAAAGGGCGACTAATTGCCGTGGTATTGATGACCGCAGGGGTTGGATTGTTTGGGGTATTTACAGGCTTTCTTGCCAGTTGGTTCGTGGAACCACATAATGAAAAAGAAAATTCGAACCCGTAAGCTTAACGAAAATTATCTTTTCCCTTCTTGTAAGGCCGATTTCCGGAACCTCCGCAGTCGAAAATACATCGCAATGCTCGAGCCAAAAAGCACCAACATCAACCAAAATTTTCCTAAAAAGAGATACGTCGTTGGCGCTTCGTAATAAATTGCTAAACTTTCGATGCCGCTAATAGCCGCCGCGACCAGGGACAACAGACCGAGGATGTGGTATTTGATCATGAGGTACGTTTATGGTTCCACTTACATTTAATATTTCCCAATCCGAAAACGCCTGGTCACTCACCAAGCCCGTTCCCGTAATTATCTGATCCTTGGTTGTAATGCGAACAAAACGGTCGGTATAAATTTTACCGCTATCTTGTTGCCAATGCAACTCTTCCGTGTTCAATCGTTCGCCTTTTACATTTAAAATTTCAACGTTATTTCGCACGATAATCTTTTTATCATCTGGATATGAAATTCCGTAATCAGCCGTTAAATAGCTCTGAATGCGTCCGTCTTTCTCATAAAAATCCACTTTCAAACCTTTCACCATCTCCAAATACGGATTGCTGCTGCGTTTGACCGCAGTGAGTAAAGGCGAAAACACCCGAGCCCTTAAAAAGCCCGAATCGGTATATTCAATGGTAACCCGTTCCGCAAATTCCTTGGTTACCATACTATCCAAGCCACCCACGGCCTTAGTCCCGTACAATTTTTCATTCGAGCACGAACTGCTTCCCCCGAAAAGTAGAAAAAGCAACACCCAAATTCCAAAAACGGACCGCATATTAATCGTATTTGCGTTGTGCAAACCAAATATCCCCTAGCTGTACCCCAATTCCTACCGTAATAAATTCCTCTCGGGGGAAGTTTCCTCCGGCAGCCGAACGCGTCATATATTGCACGTTAATCTGAATAATATTCGTAAGAACCGTATTGTCGAAATACCTCCTTATTATAGGAATCCCAAAACCCAGTCCATAGCGCTGCTCTTGCAATCCATAAACATCGCTACCGGATTGTAATAAAATTTGCGACTCGCTCAATCCATAACTCAAACGTACCGGAACTTTCATTCTCTTCTCATTCGGGGCCTTTAAATCCATGGGATTGATGAACAAACTCACAGAATAATCATTGCGGTCCCTGAAATTTTGATTTACACCCAAACCATTGAATTGAGACCACATTTGGTGGCGCCAATCTAAAGCGATCATGAAAGCGCGGCGGTACCTAAAACTATATCCCATTCCGATTGCCGACGGCATTCGAATTTCTTTGGTTAGACCTTGTTCGTTGGCGATTGTGTCTAAAACTCGAGTGGCACCTCCTACAATTTCCATGCTTCGGGCCAAACGATTGCTATTGCCCTCAACGCCAGAATACCATTCGTAACTTAAACCAAATCGGTGATAGGTACTGTCAATTTTTTGTTCAAACAATACACCTACCTGCTGTTGCATGCCGCGAACTATCAAACTGCGAGCATCTTCAACCGCGCCTAAAGCAAAACTATCTCGAACCGAGAAAATGGCATTGTCTTTGGTGGAACCAAAAACATAACCCATTCCGTAACCCACATTAATGGAATTGCCTAATCGAACCCCTGTATTCCACTGCAACATGTTTACCCCTCCCGACCCTTGAAAAGCCGTTCGTGTAGGCAAATCGCCTTCCTGGTCTATATAATAGGTATAACCCATGCTCGTCAACGGACGAAGCACTAAGGCCGTAGTTGCCCCATATGGGGTATACTTCCAATATTTCTGATCTTTAGCGGTGTCGTAACGGAGCAACTTCTGCTGCACATGCTTCCATAGGGGCATGGCCAAGCTTAAATAATCAATTCCCCCCCCTTGAAAATCGTACACCTCCTGACCTTGGTTCGTATTTCCGTTTCGATAATTCCCACCAAAATCAAACACCGTGTAACGCATATTTCCCAAGGTTGCCGGATTCGACAACGAATGTGAAAAATATCCGCCAAAAGTATGCTGAGCAGCACCTACCTGCGCGAAATTCGTTTGCGTCCATTCTCCCAAACCATAATTGGTATAAGGCGATCGGATAAAGTTCTGTCCCGAACTTCCTTGTCCCAAAAGCGTGGCACTTGCCCCTACAAATAATAGTATGAAGAGCGATTTAAAGGGATTGATATACATAGTTTAAGCCTAAATGCAAAAGCATCGGTTCCACAAATATCCCCGTTTTCAACGGCTTTGCCAAAAATTGCGCATCTCCACCGGTAATTAACACGACCGAGTCCTCATTTTTACGTTGAAAATCTGAAATCCGCTCTGCTATTTCCGCTCGAAATCCGAACATAACGCCCGAATGCATCGCCGAATCGGTATCCCGACCCTCACGCATTGGAAATTCTTTTGCCACACCCAATAATGGCAGTGCCGCCGTATGGTCGTGCATCGACTGATAACGCAAACGGAGCCCCGGCGAAATCGCACCACCCCAATATACCCCTTTTGCCGATACATACTCATAGGTAATACAGGTACCGGCGTCTATAATTAAAATTTCTTTCTTAGGAAATAATCTCAACGCACCCAAAACTGCAGCCAAACGATCCGGTCCTATTTGAGATGGTTTGGCCACATCGATCTGAAAAGGCAAATTCATATCGGCCTTCAACCACTTTACTTGCAAGCCCTCAAATTCCGGTTTGTGACTTACACTGCACGCCATAACCGGCAAAGCCGCATCTTGCAAATACGCTTCAAGTTCGGATATTTGGTAAAAACTGCAAAAGTCGGTAAGGACATTATCTTCAAATACCGCAACCTTTGATCGTGTATTGCCGATATCTACCGTGAGCATCCGCGTCATAACTACCTGCGTATTAGCGCCCCGTTCTTCTCAAATACCTCCATCAACTTCTCCATGGATTTATCGGCATCGGCATCCAACATAGTACTGTCGCTGCGATTGAAGAAAAAACTTAAGGACAAGGCTTTTTTACCGCTTTCTAAAGGCGCGCCCTCGAAAACATCAAATACCCGTACATCGCTCAGATGCTTCACTTTGCTCTGCTTCACCAATTGCTGCAATTGCGAAAATGCGGTAGATTTCTCGACCACCAAACTCAAATCCCGTCGCATACCGAAGAATTTAGAAACCGGTTGATACTTCACCGCTTTACGCCCAGATTTCAATAATTTTTTCAAAGGAATTTCAAGAGCAATAACGTCGCCCTTTACTTCGGCGCGCTTTAACCATGCTTTAGAAACCGATTGAATTTCAATATCTTCCAATGACATACCCGAATCCAAACGCTGCAAAAGTCCTGAAATAAGTCGTTTCATATCAAAGAAATCCACGGCTCTGCGTTTCGCTTCCCAGGATTCCACATCGGCATCGCCCCAAGCCACTATGGTCAAAACAGGGGTTTCTTTATATCCCGATTCGGTTTTTTCATACGTACGACCCATCTCAAAAAGCCGCACAGACTTCGCCTGACGGTTTTGGTTATAGGCAATCGACTGCAACAATCCGGGAATCAAACTGGCGCGCATTACCCCCATATCCGAACTCAAAGGATTACTTAAATGCACCAAGGGTGCCCCTTCGGCATACCAATCGGCGGAAACCAAGCTGTTATTTTGCGCTTCGAAATAACCCCTATCGATGAGAAAATTGCGCGTCATTTCTTCGCGCGCTTTGCGCTGCATTCCTTGGAAATTTCCCAAAGAAATTTGCATTTTACCGCTCATGGGAATGGCATCATAGCCATAAATACGCATAATTTCTTCGTAAACATCCACCTCGCGCGACACGTCGTTGCGCCAGCTGGGAACCTCTAGCGTTAGGGTATTTCCCCCGGAAATTACAAAACCCAAAGAGTTTAAAATTTCTTTAACGCGTTCCTCTGGATACGACATCCCCGCAAAAGAATTAAGTTTATCTATTTGAAAATCAATCGTTCTTGCTGTATACGGATTGGAAATAACCGTTTCCATTCCCAAAATACTTCCACCGGCAATTTCAAGAATCAAGTGACTCAAAAACTGCGCCACACCTTGCATTCCCAAGCGATCAATACCCCTTTCGAAACGGAAAGAAGCGTCGGTATTCAACACATGTCGCTTCGCCGACTTCCGCACCGTTCCGGCATGAAAATGCGCTATTTCCAGAAATAATTCTGTGGTTTCGGGGGAAACCGCCGAACGGCTGCCACCCATAATTCCCGCCAATGCCTGAGGTCCCGCCGCATCTGCAATCACCAAATCTTGCGATTTTAACGCAATATTGCGGCCATCTAGCAAGGCCAATGTCTCTCCTTCTACAGCTAAACGTACATGAATCGCCCCTTGCAATTTAGCCGCATCGAATGCATGAACCGGTTGACCGCTGTGGTGCAACACATAATTCGTGGCATCCACAATATTATTTTTAGGCTCTAAACCTATGGCCCGCAATCTGTGCTGCAACCATTCTGGCGACGGTTTCACAACCACACCCGACACACTTACTCCGATATATTGCTGAGAAAATTCTGGCGCAGCAATCGCAACACCTCTAATTTCTTTCCGGGGGAAGTTTTTTAACGCCGACGTAAGCGTGGGCAAAGGCAGGCCAAATAAGGCAGCAATATCTCGTGCAACGCCCAAATGTGAAGCGGCATCGCCACGATTCGCTGTAAGTCCGATTTCCAAAACGGTATCGCGCACCACGCCGAAATAATCCGCGGCACTTGTACCCACGGACACCTCTGCGGGTAGCACGAGTATGCCATCGTGAGAAGTCCCGACTCCGATTTCATCCTCCGCGCAAATCATACCTTCACTTGCGTAACCGCGAATTTTACTCTTTTTAATTTCAAAGGGTTCTTGTCCGCTCAAATGAATTATGCTGCCCACCGTTGCGACAATTACCTTTTGTCCGGCCGCCACATTTGGCGCTCCACAAACAATAGAAAGCGGCGTTTCGTGTCCCACATTAACGGTAGTAAGACTGAGACGATCTGCATCGGGATGTTTCTCGCAGGTGAGCACTTCACCTACTATAAACCCCTGCAAAGCACCGGGCAAACTCTCCCAAGTATCAAGATGTTCTACCTCCAAACCAGAAATCGAAAGCCTATCAGCAATCTCGTTTACGGAGAGATTCTGCCCTAAAATATCCTGAAGCCAAGCAAAGGAAATGTTCATGGTTGCAAAGATACGGAATATGACGCACTCACTTCGTTCGTGCTGGTGGGACGCTTCGCTGGTGGGACGCTTCGCTGGTGGGACGCTCCGCTGGTGGGACGGCCTTCGGCCTGGTGAGACGCACTCACTTCGTTCGTGCTGGTGAGACGCTTCGCTAGTGAGACGCTTCGCTAGTGAGACGCTCCGCTGGGGGGACGCTTCACTGGTGGGACGCTCCGCTGGTGGGACGGCCTTCGGCCTGGTGACCCGCTATGGTTTGCAAACGGTCGTCGCATCTCGATACAACCTCCTTCGTCGGCCACTCGATATCCGTGATTCGACGAGGAACGAGGAGAATTGTATCGAAACGCGCTGCAATTGACCCGCTCTGGTTTGCAAAAGGTCGTCGAGTGATTTTGCGAAGCAAAATTGTATCGAGACGCGCTGCGATAGTACCGAAACGCGCTGCGATTGACCCGCTCTGGTTTGCAAACGGTCGTCGAGTGATTTTGCGCAGCAAAATTGTATCGAGACGCGCTGCGATAATATCGAGATGCCCTGCGATAATTCCGAAACGCGCTA
>JAULUW010000196.1:0-2766 GCA_032111345.1 Bacteroidia bacterium | reverse complement strand
CTTTTCAATATAGTTTCTGATTAATAATAGACTCGGTTCTTGGTCATTTTTGTTTTCCTTATGGATAACCAAATATGAAATTTCACCAAAACTGATGAAGAACCAGTTTGCCCCGGATTGGGGTGTTGATTTGGATATTCTGGTTCAAAATGGCTCACTTTGAACCAGAATATGAAAGTTGTTGAGTGGACAAATAAATGTACAAGCAAGCAAATATTAATTCACTAAAAGAGTGAATTAATATAATTAACATTGTATCTTTGCGAAACAAGGCAATGAATGAAAATTGAATTTGAACAGGAATATTTACGTGAATTGTACGAAGAAGGTAAGGCATCGGGCAAAAAGCACCGTTTTCAACCTCAGGTAATTAAGCAGTAAATTAAAACGGTGGATATTCTGAAAAGAGAACCAGATATAGCGTCGTTATATCAATACAAAAGTCTCCATTATGAAAAGAAAGAAGGCAATTTGCAAAACATCGAAGCAGTATATGTAAATATGCAATACAGGCTTGAGTTTAGGAGCCGATTAGAAGGTACAGAGCCTGATGTAATAACTATTATTTCATTGCTTGAATTGAGTAACCACTACAAAAAATGAAACACATGGAAACAAAAGTATATATACCATCTAAGGCAACGCACCCTGGAAGCATCCTTAAAGACGAGTTAGATTACCGTGGGATTTCACAAAAAGAATTTGCCCAGGATATAGGCATGCAAAAAACCATGCTGAACGAAATTATAAAAGGGAAACGAGCTATCACTGCTGAAATCGCTTTGAGTTTGGAGAAAAGTTTAGAAATAAAAGCCGATTCCTGGATGCGCCATCAGGCAGGTTATGAATTGGATTGTTTGCGTATTCAGGAGCGTAATATCCGTAAGACCCAACAAATTGAGATATGGGGACTTATTAAACAATACGTTCCTGTAAATATTTTCAATAAACTAGGTTTACTTACCCATTCTTTAGCCAATAATATTTCGAAAATATGGGAAATATATGAGGTTAATTCTATTGATTTGCTTGTAGAGCGAGTATCGGTTCACAAAAACAAAGAATATTACAAAAAGTCGGAAAAGCTTAAAAACGACCAAATAAATATTTTTGCTTGGAGCCGTTTAGCGCAATGGCAAGCAAAATCGGAGATTGTTGGCATTTTTGATGCAAAAAATAAAGATGCCATAATCATGGAATTGAAAGCCTTGTTTTATGGCAATAAGGACGTTGTAAGCAAAACGAAAACGATTTTAAATGAATATGGCATTAAGTTTTTGGTCATTGAAAAATTTAACCAATCGCCAATAGATGGTTATTCGTTTTGGAGCATCAATAATCCGGCTATCGTGCTAACTATGCGCAAAAAACTACTCGACCATTTTGCATTTACCTTATTGCACGAATTAGGTCATGTTTTTGAGCATTTGCAACCTAATCACACCGAGGAGTTTCTCGATATTGAATATCCTAACAGCAATATTGTCGAAAAAGAACAGGAAGCAAACCGATTTGCACGTCAATGTTTTATTGATGATGCGGTTTGGCAAAGATTTTTAATTGAAAATCCTACATTTAGTTATAAAAATACGGAGAAACAAATGGTTCAATTTGCTTCTAATTTAAAAATTCACCCAAGCATTATCTTTGGAAGATACTGTTTTGAAACCAATCAGTTTGTAGTTAAAACAGGAATTGATAGAACTATAAATTAATTCTTCCATTTCAATGACTTGGACTGGGATACGATATCGGCATACGACAAAGAAGGCTTTGGCGAAGGAAGTACTTTGGGTAGGCTGAATATAAAAGAGTCCAATCCGGGCTTGCCCAAACTTGCTTACCATCAAGCTTATGAAAAAATGATAGAAGAAAACATAACTAAGTCACTGGCTGGATAATCCGGTGGACCATTTGATCTGGAATATGCGCCAGTCATGGAATACCAGGACAGACGGATACTTATGAATTAAATAGTATATCTTTATTAAGAAATAAAACGAAACGATCCTTCGCTAATACAGACCAGAATAAGAGGCTGTGGAAAAGGATGCAGTGGGTATAAGCTTGTGGCAGAGAGTGTAAAAAGACAGCATTACGACAAAAGGAACGAGTAAGCCAATACGTAGTGCCCAAAGAGCTAAGGGAAGCACGGGATACTCTATTACCTAAACTGATGAATGGACAAATTGAGGTGTAGATGCTTAATGGCGAATGAAATAAAAGTTAGTTTTGAAATAATTAACTTAAAAGTGAAACAAAAAATTACATAATTCAATTATAAGTGAATACATTTGCACTAGAAATATTTGACGACCAAGGGCAGGTTTGTACTTTTTACACCGTAAGGTGGGAAGATGCAAACCTTTCGGAAACCGATAAGTTTTTTCAAAAATTCAGATACGATGAACAACTCAAAAATTCGTTACGAGAACTGGCAAGCTTTCTTCAAGTCGTCATTGGAGATGAATATGGAGCGTTGGAATATTTCTTCAGATTTGAAAATGCTGCACAAGCACTTCCCCCTTCGGGTACTTATAAAGTACAAGATGTATTTATCTATTATGGCAATTTCCCCCTCCGATTGTATTGCTTGCGGATTTCAGAAAACTTGGTGGTATTGTTCAATGGTGCAGAAAAAACAGCTGCTACAGCACAAGGTGGAAGAACAAGTATGGCATTTCAGGAAGCCAATATTTTCGCCAAACGTATGTTAGACGCATTACAACAAAAAGAAATTTACATTACTACTGACCAAAGAGCTTT
>JAULUW010000195.1:0-17821 GCA_032111345.1 Bacteroidia bacterium | reverse complement strand
TAATTCCGTTATTGCAATCGTGTTACGATATGCATTTTGCCTGATTTTATGTATTCAGTTAGGGGTTGCCCAGAGTAAAGAATTAAACAATTCCGATTCTTTTGTGAATGCCGTGATTCCGGCTCCTAGATCCGTTGTTTTTAACGGTGAACTCACGTATTTCGATGGTTTTCAAATTAATACGAGTCTTGAAAAAATCAACAGGGAGAATCCGGATATCCCTAACCAACCCGCGGATTTAAGTCAAACGGAAATTGCTTTTTTTCAAAGCCTGTTAAATCCGCACAACAGGGATAGATCAACGTCTAAGAATTTAATATATATCGAGTTTATGCAAGTGACATGGCATTATATAGATTCGAACCCGGAATATTCAATAATGCGAAAAAACGGGAGACTTGTTATTATGGCAACATCCTATTCCGGCTTTTTTAACGCCATACAAACCCTGTCGCAATTAATGGAATTCAATCATAATGAAAAGGGTTATTTCCTACCGAGTCAATTAGAAATTCGAGACGAACCGCAATTCAGTTGGCGCGGCATGCATTTAGACGTAAGCCGACACTTTTTCCCAGCGAGTTTCATTAAAGTCTACATCGATGTCCTTAGCCGTTATAAAATCAATCGCTTTCATTGGCATTTAACCGACGACCAAGGTTGGCGCATTGAAATAAAGAAATTTCCCCTACTCACCAGCATAGGCTCAAAGCGCAGTGAAACCATGATTGCAAAGAATTTTGATCCCTACCTCGGAGACGGTGCTCCACATGCCGGTTATTATACCCAAGAGGAAGTACGTGAAATCATAGATTATGCGAAACTCAGAAATATTGAGATTGTTCCAGAAATAGAAATGCCCGGACATGCGCGTGCCGCTTTAGCCGCATATCCGGAACTCAGTTGCAAGGGCATTAAACAAGAAGTTCCCACCACTTGGGGCGTTTTTGAGGATGTATATTGCAGTAAGGAGGCCACTTTCCAATTTTTATTTCAAGTTTTAGACGAAGTAATCGCCCTTTTTCCATCCAAAATAATCCATATCGGAGGCGATGAAGTACCAAAAACCCGTTGGGAGAATTGCAGCCAATGTCAGTTAAATATAAAGCATCATCAACTGAAGGATGCACACGAACTCCAGTCTTATTTCATTCAAAGGATTGATTCCTTTGTAACGTCTAAGGGAAGAACCATAATAGGTTGGGATGAAATTTTAGAAGGGGGGTTGGCGAAGAATGCCATGGTCATGAGTTGGCGCGGTACAGAAGGGGGAATAGCTGCGGCCAATATGAACCATTTTGTAGTAATGACCCCTGGCTCACACTGTTATTTCGATCATTACCAAGATACCAGTGGATTAGAACCTTTGGCCATAGGTGGATTTACTTCTTTGGAAAAAGTGTATGCATACAAACCGATTCCAGAGCAATTGGCAGAACAACGCAGACATTTCATATTAGGGGCTCAAGCCAATATGTGGACAGAATACATGCCTACGGAAAATCAGGTACTTTACATGTTATTGCCCCGTTTATGTGCCTTGAGTGAGGTTTTATGGGGATCAGCAGGTGACTTTAAGGAATTTAATACCCGATTAGATCACCATTATGGTGTTTTTGAACGAAAAAAATGGAATTATAGAAAATGAAAAGAAGAGAGATTTTAAAAATACTGGGTACGGCGGCGCTTGCTCCTATTGCTGTTTTAGGGGAAAAGATAGATCCTGCACAAAAATTTAAAGGCCCCATTTTATTAAGTACCTGGCACAATCAAGGTAAAATAGCCAATCCCATCGCATGGGAAATCTTGCATAAAAACGGTGCTGCAATTGATGCGGTTGAGGCCGCTGCCCGGTCGATGGAAAGCGATTGGTATAATTGCTGCGTGGGCTTGGGAGCAAATCCAGATCGAGACGGTTTTGTGACTTTAGATGCGAGTATCATGAATCATTTAGGGCAGTGTGGTGCCGTTGCTTTTTTGGAACAAATTAAACACCCTATTAGTGTAGCCCGGGCGGTGATGGAAAAAACACCCCATGTACTTCTGGCAGGAGTTGGAGCGCAGCAATTTGCAATCAGTCAAGGCTTTCCCTTAGAGGAAAAGAAGTTATCAGATCATGCTGGCAAGGCCTATGCCAATTGGTTGAAGCGTTCGGAATATTCCCCCGAAATCAATATCGAACAAAACAAACAAAAGAATCTAATCGTACCCGAAACACTGGAATCGGGTGAACAAAACCACGATACAATAGGCATTATTGCATTAGATTCTGAAGGGAATTTGAGCGGAGCCTGCACAACGAGTGGCATGGCATATAAAATGCGTGGGAGGGTTGGCGACTCTCCTATAATAGGTGCGGGTTTGTATGTAGATAATGAAATTGGTGCCGCTACTTCCACAGGAAACGGTGAAGAAGTTATTCGTTGCAGTGGGAGCTTTTTGGTTGTAGAATATATGCGCTTGGGGTTTCACCCAACGGAAGCATGTAAATATGCGTGTCAGCGTTTAAAGTCAATGACGCCGAATTCCACTGACCAAATTCAAATCGGATTCATTGCTATAAATAAAAATGGCGAATATGGTGCGTATTCATTAAAACCGGGATTTGATTACACGGTTTCTTCAAAAGAAATTGATCATGAAATACGAAAACCACAAAGTTTAATGCCTGCATGATTTTAGAAATAGCGTGTAACAATATACAGTCGATTGCAAATGCGGCGACAAATGGCGCTGATCGTGTTGAATTGTTTTCAAATATCCATGAAGGTGGACTTACGCCTTCTTTTGGAACGATGAAATCGAGCATCGCATTTGGCTTGCCGGTGTTTGTGATGATTCGTCCACGAGGCGGCGATTTTTTCTATACGGATAAGGAAATTGAAACTATAAAATGGGATATTGAATCCGCGCATCAGGCTGGTGTTGATGGCATCGTATTTGGCGCATTGGACGCCACGGGTGCCATAGACTATGCCTTATGTGAGGAAGTAATAAAGCTTTGGGGTAAACCGGCTACGTTTCACCGTGCTTTTGATTTCGTGGGAAACCCCCTAAGGGCTTTGGAAACCGTCATTGATTTGGGTTTCGAAAGGATTTTAACATCTGGTTTGGCTTCTAGCGCGGTAATTGGATATGACCGTATTCAAGAATTAGTTGAACAGGCGAATACTCGGATTAAAATACTAGCAGGAGCAGGCATTAACCCTGAAAATGCCGGAATTTTCAAGAAAATTAAGGGTTTGGAAGGCATCCATACAACAGCCAAAACTCAGAGTTTGAAATCTCGTGAAATGTTAGATCCTAATTGGTTTAGCGATCCTGAAGCCATTCAAAAGTTACGTTTTATTTTGGGTGAAAAGAGCGTATGAGTTGCCAGATACTAGAATCGCTGGTGTAAACCCCATAAAGTCCTTGTTCTTCTTGGGGAGGATCGGCACTGTAGGCACTTCCAGGCAACATAAATCCGTTCTCATTCACATTTTGAGGCAGCGCAATTGCGCCCCAAAAGTTGAATCCAGATACATTGAAATTCTTGATTTCATTCAGTACAAGTCCATAGTAAAGATATCGATTTTGAACGGAACTTTCCGGGTTGAATTGGTTACCATCTCTATGTAAACCAAACTCTTCTATTACAAGGGGTTTCTTTATTTTCTTGCAGATGTTAGCATGGCCTTCAATATATTGGACCGTTTTGTCCAAAGTGGTATCGGCAACCGAAGCAGCTGAAGAACCATCATACCAGTTCCATGTTTTAGGCCAAATATGGATGGTAGCATAGTCAATATTGGGCAATTCATGAATTTCTTGAAACTTAGAAAGATCATTGAACAAGGAAATACAACCTTCTTGTCCTATTGCAATTAGGTGATTGGAATCCGTTTGATGTATCAAAGAAGCGGTTTCAGAAATCCAATTTTTATAGCTGTTCCATGCGCTGAGAAGCATGGGTCTGGGTTCGTTCGCCAATTCCCAAGCAAAAATGGCAGGGTGCTGTTGATAGAGAATCCCATCAATTTGGTTTTTTCGATTTAAAATATGAGATATTGTATTTTGAAATCTGGATTTGCATAAATCGCAGGTGTAAAATTGAGGGAGGTATTGACTAAAACGATCCCAGTCCCAATTTTCTGTTTTAGGTAAGATATTTTCACCGTGCTTTTCCTTGTGCCAATCGAGATACTGACCGAAGCCTCCCGACCATTCCCAATTATTTCCCAAGACCATGGTTGCGGTCATATTTCGCAGGTTCAATTCATAAAGTAGCGCATCAAATCCGTAAAAAAGCGCGGTGTCCATGGAATCCTTGTGGGGCCGTAAACTGGGAGAGATACGATAGGGATAGGTATAATCTCCCTCAGAACTCACCATTACACGGATATTATTGATGCCTTGTTTGTGCAAAAAATCCAATTCCCTTTTAAGGCGATTATAGCCCATTGTATCACCGGCTTGAGCAATATATCCCCCATACCAATAGTTGCAGCCCTTGATGAATAGGGGTTTGTTTTCGAGGTAGAAAGCACCATTTTTAACTTGAGCATAAATAAAACGGGCAGATTGAGGCGTCTTTTTTTGAGTACAGGAGCCCAAAAATATGGGGATACAAATAATCCAAAACAGGTATTTTAATTGTACTCTTGAAAATAGGATGGGCGGGTTCATGAGTTTTGGGACTTTGACTGCAATTTTAATACAAATTGAACTTTAGCCCTTACTTTTGAAAAATGGGAGTTTTCCTAAGGAAATTAAAACATAGAATTTTGCCAAGACATGCTTTTAAAATTAAGGCAAAATCCAAGCAATTACAATGGTTGGGCAGTCCACATGGAGGCTTTTATATGGATCTTTCACGTATTGCCCCTGGTGACGTTGTTTTATCTTTTGGGGTGGGAACGGATGTAAGTTTTGATTTGCAATTAATAGAAAAAACGGATTGTGAAGTTTGTGGTTTTGACCCAACTCCTAAATCTATAGAGTGGATTGGATCGCAAAAGTTACCTGCTCGATATCAATTTTTTGCCTATGGTGTGGCACTAAAAACCGGGTTGGTTCGTTTCTTTCTACCCAAGAATGAAAATCATGTTTCAGGAAGTCTCTCCCAAGTCGATTATGTAAACACGCACGATCCCGTGGATGTTCCCGTTAAGTGTATACAAGATATACTATTGGATCTTCCATCAAAAAAAATAACGGCATTGAAAATGGATATCGAGGGCACTGAATATGAGGTGATGCCTCAAATAGTATCAGAATTGCCTGATTTACAACAAATTGCGGTTGAAATCCACGAGCGATTTGTTGCTGATGGTGAATCAAAAACCGATGAAATGGTAGCCCTATTGGCAGAAAAAGGCTTCTTTTTAGCTGCCATTTCTGATTCTTTAGAAGAGCTTAGCTTCCTGAAGGAGCATTAAATTTTGAATTTCCCGACTCGCAGGGTGGGTGAACAGTCAAACCAGCGTAAAATTCGGTGTCATTTTGATGTATATCAACTTTGTATCGGGTTTATTCGTCTTAAACGTGTAATTTCAACCTTAATTTAAAACACCTATGAATCGGCGCGAATTTTTTAGCTTTAAGTCTTCCCAAACACCACCTTCCGAAGGATTAAAAGTAACCCGCAGAACCAATACGGGTTTAGATGCATACACGGCCACGTGGAACGTAGATGATAGGCTCCATTTATTACGACGTGCCATGTTCGGGCCTTCTCAGGCAGATTTAGAGGCATTTAAAGGTTTGAACTTGGAACAAAGTGTGGATAAGCTTTTAGATACGAGTAAAATTTCCATTGATCCGCCGATTAATAATTATGATAAAGTATATCCCGATGCGGATGTGGCTTACGGACAAACATGGGTGAATGCACCGGTTAATTTTAATATCGAGTTTGCACGTGTAAATTCCATGAAGGCTTGGTTGTGGTCGCTTGCCGCCAATCAAACTGCTACGGTATACGAGAAGATGTTGCTCTTTTGGCACAACCACTTTGCTGTAGAATTGGCAGCGGTACCCTTTACTTCGGCCTATTACTATTATTACAAGGTAGTTATGGATTATTCCATGGGGAATTTCAAAACCTTTACACAGCAGATTACGGTAGACCCCGCCATGTTGTATTATTTGAATGGTCGGTTAAATACTAAAAATGCGCCTGATGAAAATTATGCTCGAGAACTGCAAGAATTATTTACCTTGGGCAAAGGTCCCGAAAGTCAATATTCTGAAGAAGACGTAAAAGCCGCCGCTCGGGTATTAACGGGCTTTAATATCAATGTATTAACCACGCCGGTAAGCAGCATTTTTCAGGCTGCGAGACATGATTCTACCGATAAAACATTTTCTGATTTTTATGGAAATAAAACGATAAAAGGGAAAACAGGGATCACCGCGGGGACGGATGAACTGAAAGAGTTGCTGGATATGATTTTTCAGAAAGAAGAAGTTTCTAAATTTATATGCAGGCGTTTGTATCGGTATTTCGTATATTATAAAATAGATGATAATGCTGAAAATCAGGTAATTGCTCCATTGGCCAAAATATTTCGGGATAACAACTATGAAATTAAACCTGTGTTGAAAGCATTATTTATGAGTGAACATTTCTTCGATACCTGGAATCGGTCTTGCATAATAAAGGATCCTTTAACCCATTCGGTGAGTTTTGTGCGGCAGTTTCAGATCGCCCCACCCACGCAGAACAATCCGGAATTATTGTACAAATATTATGGATTTTATGCCGGTTTTACGGCCCTCAATCAAATGGATTTAGGAGATCCACCAAGTGTAGCCGGATGGGAGGCTTGGTATCAATTGCCTTTGTATAACCGATCTTGGATTACATCCGATTCCTTACCCAAACGAAATGAATTGCAAGATTATCTGCTGTGGATTGGACATAAATTTGATGCGAGTTATACCATGAAGGTGGATGTTTGGAAAATTACGCAAGGATTTTCAGAACCCAATAATGCCGATAAATTGATCGATGAGGCCTGTCATTTTTTACTGCCCATGGTCTTAGGATCGCAGCAAATTGCTGATTTGAAGGAAATTCTATTGCCCGGTGGTATTCCCGATTATAATTGGACGGAGGAATACGATGCCGCCGTAAATCCCACCTATCCAAATCATAAAACAGCCTTAGATTCGGTAACACAAAAATTGCAATATTTATATAAACGCATCATGAATCTTTCTGAATATCAATTATCGTAAAACAAAGCATCATGAAAAGAAGAACATTTATCAAAGCGGCAGCGGCAGGAGTGTCTTTGCCAATAAGCTTGAATGGGATGCAGCTCAGATCGGTTCAAAATAATGCTTTTTTAAGCGCACTGGGCAAACGCTCTGCGAAGGGTAGGGTGTTGGTAATTATACAATTGAATGGAGGAAACGATGGATTAAACATGGTCGTGCCAATAGATCAATACAGCAATTTAAGTAAAGCAAGATCCAATGTATTGCTCTCGGAATCTGCGGTATTGAAGCTCAAGAATTCGAATAAAACCGGTTTGCATCCTAAAATGGGGGGCGCACAACGTCTTTTCGATAAAGATAAAATGAGTATTGTGCAGTCTGTTGGGTACCCACAGCCGGACTTTTCGCATTTCCGGTCTATGGATATTTGGATGACGGCTTCAAACAGCGATCAAGTACTAACTACAGGTTGGATGGGTCGCTATTTAGATACCCAATACCAAAATTTCCCTCAAGAATACCCCAATGCCAATATGAAAGATCCTTTAGCTCTTCAGATAGGACCTTTAGTGTCTTTGGCTTTCATGGGTCCGAAGGTGAATATGGGTATGGCGGTTACAAATCCAAGTAGTTTTTACGATTTATTGGATAATGCGGTGGGTTCTGTACCTGCTACGCCCGCAGGTGATGAGTTGGCTTACATTCGTTTGCTTGCCCAACAAACGAATGAATATGCAGATGTAATTAAGGCTGCGGCTTCTAAAGGTACCAATAAATCAACCAAATATCCTACGGGTACTCGTGGGGGAAATTTGGCGGAACAATTGAAAATTGTGGCACGTTTAATTCACGGGGGACTCCAAACGCCGGTATATATGGTGTCTTTGGGAGGGTTTGATACCCACAGTGCGCAAGTAGAAACGTCAGATACTAAAGAAGGTTGGCATGGCGATTTATTGTCGCAATTGAGCATTGCGATGGAAGCTTTTCAAGACGATTTGGAGTTATTAGGAATCAGCGACCGCGTTGTTAGTATGACTTTTAGTGAGTTTGGCAGACGGATTCAAAGCAATGGAAGTACAGGAACGGATCATGGCGCTGCCGCGCCCTTAATGGTTTTTGGTGATGCGGTACAGCCTGGCATTATTGGCAATAATCCAAGTATCCCCAGTACAACAACGGTAAATGATAATGTACCCATGCAGTTTGATTTCCGTCAAGTATATGGCAGTATTCTGCAAGATTGGTTTGAGCTTTCTGCAAATGTTGTAAAAGGAATTTTAGGTCAAGACTTCAATACCTTGCCGATATTTAAGAATAATTTAAGCCATATCGAAACTTTTGCGGATTATATGACTCAAATTTCTTTGGGAAGCATATATCCTAACCCTGCACGTGATAAAACGGAGGTGGAATACCGAACAGACGGTGGCGGAATTCTTCAGCTAAGTCTATATGATCCATTAGGTAGACTTTTACAGGTGTTCTTTAGTAAGAGCCATTCGCAAGGAGAATATCGCTATGAACTGGATTTAAGGGGGTTAAAGCCTGGGAATTACATCCTACAATTGCGGAGTTCACTCAAATCGGAAACACAGGTATTACAAGTAATCTAGGAGGGATTCTTGTTGAATTTTTCGGGCTAATTCCCTGTGAATGGTGTAAAAAAAGGGTATTTCGAAAAAATATTTTGCATTGTCTTTGCAAAAGTGGATTTCTATCGTATTTTTGCACTCCGAAAATTGTCCGATGGTGTAACTGGCAACACGTCTGGTTTTGGTCCAGAAGAGTCTAGGTTCGAGCCCTAGTCGGACAACTAAATGATTTGATGATATCTGGGAATAGTCCCATGAGAAAGTAAAATCCTATTTATGACTTCACTTATACACCCAGTCAAAATTTTTGGCGGTTCCGCCTCTCTTGAACTCACCAACGCTATTTGTGAATTTTACGGCGCTCCTCCTGGTCAATTAGCCGTTAGTCGTTTTAGCGATGGGGAATTCCAACCTAATTTCATAGAATCGGTTCGAGGTTGCGATGTTTTCATCGTTCAATCAACATATCCTAACAGCGACAATTTAATGGAACTGTTAATGGCTATCGATGCAGCGAAGCGTGCCAGTGCCAATTATATAACGGCGGTACTTCCTTATTATGGTTTCGCTCGCCAGGATCGTAAAGACAAACCTAGGGTTTCTATTGCTTCCAAATTGGTGGCTGATTTATTGAGTACTGCAGGTGCAAATCGTGTGATGACTATGGAATTACATGCACCTCAAATTCAAGGCTTTTTCAATATGCCCGTTGACCATTTGGAAAGTTCTATCATTTTTGTTCCATATATCAAGACCTTAAACCAAGATAATTTGGTTATTGCCGCGCCTGATGTGGGCGCATCAAATCGTATTCGCGAAGTGGCCAAATTGTTGAATTTGCCTATGGTCATTTGCGACAAAGAGCGGAAACGCGCGAATGAGATTGCTAACATGACCGTAATTGGTGATGTTGAAGGTAAAGATGTCGTGCTAATTGATGATATCATCGATACAGGAGGTACTTTATGCAAAGCGGCGGCCATGCTTACAGAAAAAGGGGCAAAAACCGTGAGAGCACTTTGCTGCCATCCGGTATTAAGTGGCAAAGCCTATGAAAATATTGAAGCCTCTGTGCTTACCGAATTGGTAGTTGCCGATACAATTCCTTTGAAAAGGCATATCGATAAAATTAAAGTACTTTCGGTTGCTCCTCTATTTGCAAGAGCGATTCGAAATGTGCATGAGAACGGCAGTATCAGTTCATTGTTCAAGCAAGTTTTCAATTCTCAAACTTCCTTGGATCTCAAACAAATCAAATAATTTTAAACGTATTATATTATGAAAACCATCTTATTAAAAGGGGAATTACGCGGTGAAGTAGGAACTCGCACGGCGAAAGAATTGCGCCACAAGGGTATGGTGCCTTGTGTTATGTATAGCGACGGAAATGAAGCCATTCATTTCGCTATTTACCAAGCAGATTTCAAGAATTTGGTGTACACACCAAATGCCTACAAAGTGAAATTGAATTTGGAAGGTACTGAGTATAATGCCATCTTGCAAGATACTCAATTCCACCCTGTTTCTGAGGCAATCATCCACGCGGATTTCATGCAGGTTGCTGAAGGAAAGAAAGTGGTAATGGAAGTGCCTGTTCGCGTGGTAGGTAACTCACCAGGTGTTCGTGCCGGTGGTAAATTAGTTAAGAAAATTAACCGTTTACGTTTGCGCGGTTATTTGAAAGATATGCCTGATTTCGTGGATGTGTCAATCGATACCCTTGAAATCGGTCAAAGCGCTAAAGTACGTGTGCTTTCATTGGAGAACCTAGAAATCTTAGATGCTCCTGAAAACGCAATTTTGTCGGTGAAGACAACACGTGCGTTGATGCAAGCGGCTGCCGAGGCTGCAAAAACTGGAAAATAAGTAACCAGCGTTTGTTTGTGATTTTTATAAGAGGCTGTCGTTACCGACAGCCTTTTTTATGTTTGAATTTTAATGAGAAACGCGTACAGTTAATAATTGTTCTTTGCGCCACATATAATAGCCTTTAATGGCCAAAAAAATGAAAACACCATATAATGTGGCTGTAATGTAAGATTTCCCCCAAAAGAACATAGGTACATAACATATATCGGCAAAAATCCAAAGAAACCAGTTCTCAATCCATCTGTGGGCTTGCATCCATAAGGCTGTCAAACTTAATACCGTTAAAAAGGCATCTAAATAGGGCAATTGAGCATCCGGATTTATACGCAGATACACATAGGTCCATATAGTATATGCGAAGATGAAACTGATAAGGGTTTTTATCGCCGTTTTTTTAGGAATATTCCCAATGTTTTTTTCAGTTTTATTGCCATTGTATTTGGACCAAAACCACCAGCCATAAGCTTGAAAAACAAAAAAGAATCCTTGTAAATAGGATTCCGAGAAAAAGCGATTTTGGTAGAAAACAAAAAAATAGAGCAAGGAAGCCAGCATGGCGATGGGCCAATTCAGAATATGGTTTTTAGCGGCTAAATATACGCACCACAGGGAAAGTAGGGCCGCAATTACTTCGATAAAATGTGTCTGAAGCAGCCTGAAAAGGGGGTGGTCGGATATATAAGTTAAAAATTCGATCATTAAGGGTCATCGCAAAAATAGCGCAATAGATAGAAAGACCTTGGTTACTACAGCCAATCTTCGTTATTTTTGTTTAAATATCTAAAACACGATAAACTATGTTCGAATTACCAAAATTAACCTACGATTTAAATGCGTTGGAACCGCATATCGATGCAAAAACTATGGAAATCCACCATGGTAAGCACCACCAAGCTTACGTAAACAATTTAAATGCGGCTATATCAGGTACTGAATCTGAAGGCAAAAGCATTGAAGAGTTGATGTCTCATATTAGTAAATTAAGTCCTGCAATTAGAAATAATGGTGGGGGACATTATAATCACAGTCTGTTTTGGGAAGTAATTGGTCCAAATGGAAATGGAGCTCCTGCGGGTAAATTGGCAGCAGCCATTGACGCAAGTTTTGGTTCATTTGAAGATTTTAAAACCCAGTTTGCTAATGCGGGAGCTACTCGATTTGGAAGTGGTTGGGCTTGGTTATCGGTTCAAGATGGCGCCTTGGTGGTAAGTTCTACACCGAATCAAGACAATCCGTTAATGGATGTTGCAGAAGTAAAAGGAACGCCTATTTTGGGTCTAGATGTATGGGAACATGCATATTATTTAAACTATCAAAACCGACGCCCCGACTATATTGCGGCATTTTGGAATGTAGTTAATTGGGATAAAGTAAGTGCCCTATTTGAAGCGGCTACAAAATAAAGTTCCGAATTAGAATTTCTAAAGGGCCGAGGTATAAAACTCGGCCTTTTCTGTTGTATGACTCCGAATAGCTTGCACTTTCATAAGGTCGATTAAGATTCGACTGGCCCTTCGTTTTCCAAGATTGAATTTTTTACAGATTTCCGAGAGTGTTGTTTTTTCAGACCCTCCAATAAATCGGAGTATTTCCTGCTCTGTTTTTCCTAGGGTAAATTTTGCTGCTTTTCCAGTACTTCGCATGAAATCCACGGTAGTTTTAGAAGCGAGTATGCATTTATCGTTAACTCGAACATGTACCCACCATTTGTCGTCTTCCCCGCGAGCATAATAGGGTTTTTGCTTCCCTTTAGGGATAGATGCTTTCAATATAATTTTCCCGTCTATTGAAATTTCCTCTACGCTAAATTCAATTGCAGGTTTACAATGAAAATCGGCAGCCAAGTCGAGCATGTGTATTTCATCTTCAGTTTTTACACCTGCAATACTACCATTATCACGTACCCCAATTAATAAAACGCCCCCTTCGGTATTGGCAAAACTCACCATAGATTTGGCAATTTTGCGTGGATTTTGGATTACCTGTTTGAAATCGAGCTTCAAACCCTCTCCTTGTTCGATGAGTTCTTTTATGGGGTGTTTGGAGATCATTTATTTTCCAGGTACATAATTTAAGTATGAAAATGCATCAAGGTCAAACGTTTCGTTTGCCGCATCTAGCAAGTCTTCAGCACGTAGTTTTTGTATTTCTGTTAAAGTTTCCTCAATTTGTTTCGCTCGTCCATATTTGAGAATTCCTTTTCCTATATGAATTAACAAACCATTGCGGTTTTCGTTTCCCATCATCAATTGTCCACAAATTTGGTTTTTTGCTTGGGATAATTGCACCTTTCCAAGTTTGATATCCTTGAGCTTCTTAATTTCTTTTTCAATCAATTGAAGGGATTTTTGCATGTATTTTTCCTCACAACTGATGTAACAATGAAACATACCCGCGTCGCTATAGGGTTGGTAACCACTTTCTATATTATAGGCATACCCGTATTTTTCGCGTATACTCAAGTTCAACCTGCTGTTCATCCCAGGTCCGCCCAATAGGTTATTCAACAGAAGTAAAGCGAAGCGTTTGGGATGTGTTTCTGAATAAGCAGGGAGTCCGAGTATGGCATACGCTTGTCCAAAATCAGACTCTTTTTGTGATTTAAATGGAGTATAGTTCCAGGGTGTAGCGTTATGAATAATTGGACTTGCTTTGGGAAATTGTTCTTGGGTGAAGGCAGTAACCGTTTGCAAAACGCGTTCAGCTGAAAGACTTCCCACAACTACGAATACCATGTTGTTAGGGTGGTAGTTTTTCTGGGTGAAGTTCAATAAATCATCTCGGGAAATGGATTGTAATGATTCAATATCTCCCAAAATATTATGAGCTAAAGGATGGTCTTTAAATAATAATTCTTGAAATTCGTCGTAGATATTTTCCTCCGGAGTATCGCGGTACATCTGGATTTCATCGGCGATGACCAAACGCTCTTTTTTTAATTCGTTTTCTGGGAAAACAGACCGAAAGGCAACATCACAAAGTATGTCTACGGCACGTTTGAAATGCGTGCGCTGAACGGTGGCATAGAGCGTGGTTATTTCTTTGGTAGTGAAAGCGTTAAGTTCACCTCCTACAACCTCTAAGTGATTGAGAACGTGGTATGTTTTGCGTTTCCGGGTCCCTTTAAAAAACATGTGTTCCAAACAATGGGCAATACCTTGGTGTTCACCATCGTTTCGACTACCCGCATGGATTACAAAGCCACAATGAACCAATGCCGATGAAGGTGTTTTAACATGTGCAACCCGCAAACCGTTATCGAGAGTGTATAGTTGATAGGCAGATCTGCTCATAAAATTCAAAATTACTTCAGGTATTCTGTATTTTTGTAGTGTTCATGAAAATCAATTCGACGGAAGCACTTATAAGTGGTCTCAAAAACGGTAAATTCAAAAAGGTTTTTATTACCACGCATCACAAGCCCGACGGCGATGCAATGGGTTCTACACTGGGCTTGTTTCATGTTTTGAAGGAGTTAGGAATTGAATCACATATAATTACACCTACGGACTATGCTGAATCTCTTGCATGGCTTCCAGGAAATGATGGCGTTATCAATTTTGAAGAGTATCCCGAAAAAACAAAGGAATTGCTTGCAGATTGTGATTTAGTTTGCTGTTTGGATTTTAATGTACTTTCCCGAATTAATGCGTTGGGGGATTTGATTGCTCATTCGAATAAACCGATTTTTCTAGTGGATCACCACCAAAATCCTGAAGAATTTTACACTTTTGCATTTTGGAATAACGAGGCTTCTAGTACGTGCGAATTGATTTTTGAATGGGCTAGAGATTATTTTGGTTTGGAGGTCATAAATAAAGAAGCAGTTACGTGTCTTTATACCGGTTTGATGACAGACACGGGTAACTTTCAATATAACAACACCAAAGCCAATACCCATATTATTGCCGCACAAATGATGGAAATTGGTGTGGATCACGTAAATATTCATGAAAGAATATACAATGTGTTTTCGCCAACTCGAAGCAGATTGTTCGGTTATTGTTTGTACGAGAAACTTGAAATTTTAGAGGATTGTAATACGGCATTGATCTATCTAGATCGCGAAGAATTGGAGCGATTCCAAGTTGTTACCGGAGATACCGAAGGATTGGTTAACTTTGGTTTAGGTATTAAAGGTATAGTTTTGAGCGTTTTAATTATTGATCGCACCGAACGAGTAAAAATGAGTTTCCGAAGTAAAGGCAATTTCAAAGTGAATGAATTTGCAGGTAAATTCTTCAGTGGCGGTGGCCATTTAAATGCAGCGGGGGGGCAAAGTGAAATGCCATTAATGGAAGTAGTGGAAACTTTTAAACGTGAAATTCAAAATTACAAACAGGAATTAACGCAAATAACCGTATGAATAAGCAGAGAATATTAGCGTGGACGGTTGCCGTTTTAGCTCTACTATCGGTAGTGCTTTATGCATATCGAAGTTTTTTCGCCTATACTACCACCGAATCAGGAATGCAATATCGGTTTCTTAAAGGGAAACCCGTTAGCTCGGTATACAGCGATGATCATTATTGTTTGATTAACTATATGATTGTAGGTCCGGAGGGCGATACCTTGGTTAGTTCTTATGGTAATGATACTTTAGTGGAGGTTCCCTATCCTTCCGTGGCTACTAATGAATTGACAGAAGCCTTGCGTTTAGCTTCCCCAGGGAGTCGTGTAGAAATTAAATTGTCTACCGATAGTTTGAAGTTGAAGAACTCAAGTGATTATAGGGTGCAATTGTTACCAGGTGGGGAAATGGCTAAGGTGATTTTTGATTTGGAAAAAGTAATTACCAATCAAGAATATTATGAATTTCTTGCCAATAAAACCTTCAAACGGGCATTAGCAGAGAACAAAGCGATTGACACGTATGCTTCGAAGAACAAGGGACTTTGGCAATTAGATACATTCGAAATGATCAAATACCGTGTTCTAAGTGATACGCAAGGTTTGTTTTGTGGGATGTGGGTTTCGCCTAATTTATTTGGGAATGCACCTATTCATAAGGCCATTGATAAAGTAAGTTTTGATGTGGTGGTTAAGCGATTGAATGGAGATTTAATTTACGACAGTCGTTTGGAGTATAAGAAATATATGGCAGAGATGGGTGCACAAATTCATCCCATACGCGCTTTGAATCTACTTCCGTTTTATGTTGATGAAGAAATGGATGTAGAATTTTTAGTAACCTCAGATTACGGTTTTGGCTCCAAAGGTCGGATTGGAGTTCCTCCCTATACGCCTTTATCCGTTCGAATTTTTAATGTAAAACCTATATAATGAAAAAGAATATTTTAATTACCGGTGGAGCTGGTTTCATCGGATCTCACGTAGTTCGCAGATTTGTAAATCGTTACCCCGACTATCAAATTATCAATTTAGATGCATTGACTTATGCAGGCAATTTGCAGAATTTAACGGATTTAGAATCGGCAGAAAACTATACGTTTAGAAAGTGCGATATTACCGATGCAAGTGCCGTAGAGGCTGTATTTACGGAATTTAAAATAAATTCTGTTATACATTTAGCCGCTGAAAGCCATGTAGACAGAAGCATTACCAATCCTATTGATTTTGTTATGACGAATGTAGTGGGAACCGTAATTTTACTAAATACATTCAAAAAATTGGGTGAAGTGAGCGAGGGCCGTTTTTACCATGTAAGTACAGATGAAGTATATGGCACGCTAGGAGATGAAGGGAAGTTCACCGAAACCACCCCTTACGATCCCAATTCGCCTTATAGCGCAAGTAAAGCAAGTTCTGATCATTTTGTTCGAGCCTATCACGAAACTTTTAAGTTGCCTATCGTAATTAGCAATTGCTCGAACAATTATGGAAGTCATCAATTCCCAGAAAAATTAATTCCGTTGATGATTCATAATATCAAGAATAACAAGCCATTACCGGTTTACGGAAAAGGAGAAAATATCAGAGATTGGTTATGGGTTGAAGACCATGCGTCTGCAATTGATGTGATTTTCCACAAAGGACGCAATGGTGAAACGTATAATATCGGAGGTAATAACGAATGGATGAATTTGGATCTGGTACATAAACTTTGTGAAATCATGGATCGCAAGTTGGATCGGGTTCCAGGCACCTCTAAGGAACTCATTACGTATGTTACAGATCGTGCTGGCCATGATTTTAGATATGCCATCGATGCTTCTAAATTGGAAACTGAATTGGGATGGAGCCCATCGGTAGCTTTTGATCAAGGATTTGAGAAAACTATTGATTGGTATTTAGAGAATGAAACTTGGTTGGAAGGGGTAACCAGTGGAGCCTACCAATCCTATTATTCGCAACTTTACGACGGACGTTAATCCATGTCAGAGATTCAACTTTACAATACCTTAAGCCGAAATATAGAGCCATTTACCTCCATAATCCCTGGTAAGGTAGGCATGTACGTATGCGGACCTACCGTTTATGGCCCTCCTCATTTAGGACATGTTAGAGGACCTATTGTTTTTGATGTTTTCAGAAGATTTCTCAATCAAAAGGGATATCAAGTGCGCTTTGTTCGCAATATTACTGATGTAGGACATTTGGTAGGTGATGCCGATGAAGGGGAGGATAAACTGCAAAAGCAGGCCCGAATCGAACAAATCGAACCTATGGAGGTTGCACAAGCCTATACGGATACGTATAATTGGGTGATGGATGCCATGAATGTTCTTCGCCCAAGTATTGAACCTAAAGCGTCGGGTCATATCATCGAGCAAATTGAGATGATTGCAACAATAATGGAGGCGGGTTTGGCTTATGAAGTAAATGGATCTGTTTATTTTGATGTAGAAGCGTATCAGAAAAAGCACCACTATGGAAAGTTAAGTGGAAGGGTGCTGGAAGATTTGATGGCCGGTGCAGGAAATGCAAGCAGGGAGTTGGAAGGGCAGTCAGAAAAGCGGAATGCCCCTGATTTTGCGCTTTGGAAGAAAGCAAGTCCAGAACATTTAATGCAATGGTCAAGTCCCTGGGGAAAGGGATTTCCTGGTTGGCATATTGAGTGTTCGGCCATGAGCGCCAAATATTTAGGCACCGAATTTGATATTCACGGAGGGGGAATGGACTTACTATTTCCCCATCATGAATGTGAAATTGCGCAAAGCACTGCGGCACATTCGCACAATCCTGCACGT
>JAULUW010000194.1:0-3741 GCA_032111345.1 Bacteroidia bacterium | reverse complement strand
GTAGTCGAAGTCATTTCTGCTGCGAATCAAGCCATACACGAAGACGATCCGCGTTATTACCGCATACCTTCTGCAATTGAACTCGGGAAACTTTCCATGAAAATGCCGGCAGATAAAAAAAGTGGCAGCGCCAGTTTGTTAAAGGGATTGGTAGATTCTACCGCAACCCAAATGCGCATCAGTTATCAAATGCAAGATGTGGGATCGATTGCAATGGATTCGCTTAACCGACAAATTCAGCAAATTTCTAAGGAGATTTTTCCAGCCGACGAATACAATGTGCGCATTACAGGCACAACGCCTATTTTTCTGAAGGGAAATGCTTTCCTCTTAGATAGTTTGATCAAAGCCACATTTTGGTCCTTATTGATTATCAGTTTAACCATGACCTTTTTATTCCCGAGTTGGCGCATGGTATTGATCGCCATAATACCCAATTTTGCACCGTTGATATTTACCGCGGGAATGATGGGGTATTTGGGCGTGCCCTTAAAGCCAAGTACCATTTTGATTTTTAGTATTTCGTTCGGTATAACAGTAGACAGTACGATCCATTTTGTAAGTACCTTTCGTCGCGAAATCATTCAAAATTTACGTCCTGTGCGGGCCTCCTTAGCGCATACCATTCATGAAGTAGGACATAGTATGGTTTATTCGGCCATTGCCGTATGTTCTGGATTTGCCATTTTTATCTTCTCTGAATTTCAAGGAACGCAATCTTTAGGTTGGTTAACGGGCATGACTATTTTAGGGGGGATGGCAGCCAATCTGTTGTTGCTGCCCGCGCTTATTTTGGCCTTTGAGAAGTTTATCAATCCGAAAATTGAACTTCGTGAATCGATGCTGGATTTTCCAGAGGAAGAGGCTTAATAGGGCGAATAATTAAAGGCGGCTGCGTTTATTGTACAGAAAGTACTGATGAGAATGTAGCTATTGGCTCATAACAATTGATTGCAACCTCGGATGTCTGCATAATCCAAACGGCCTAAAACTTCGAAATTACCTAGGGTATCTATACGACCTAAATCGTCGGTTGCGATAAAGGCACAACTGTGATAGTTCATTAAATCAATTACACAAATGCGGCCGGTTTTGCCTGCGGGTAAAAATCCTTGAGGGTCGCTGGGATCTTGAATAAGAACCTGCATCCATGGCGGACATTCGAATCCGTGATTTTCACTGGAATATGCCTGAGAACTCAATTCGGTCATGCCGTATTCTGAATGCAATCGCACTCCTTTAAATGCCGCGCGCAGGTGTTCGTATAATTCGGAGCGAACCTGTTCCTTTCCATGTCCTTTCATCCCACCGGTTTCGATAATATCTATCTGTTCCCACCTTATATTATTGGGGAATTTCGTCAGTTCTAACAAACCAAACGTTACACCGAATAAGAGCACCCGTTTGCCCAATTGACTCAAGCGTTCCAAGTCTTCCACCAATTTAAGAAAATCCCGATTGTAGAAAGCACCGGAACCGATTTCGTGGTGCATAAAGTGATTCACCATGTGCAACAATCCTGAACCACTGCGATCTAAATAGCTCGGCAATAAAGCGGCCAGATAATCGAAATGTTGCCCTTTGAATTTTCTTCGGAAGCCCTCTATACAAGTATCTATGTAATCTTGTTCGCGGTAAATCGGGTGGAACGATTGCCCAATGCCGCTGGTAGAACTGGAACTGAATACCAATTCTTCCTGCTCGAAACAGCTTATACGGTGGTTTTTAAACAAGGAAATAGGTAAAAAAGGAATATCCTCGATATTTTTTGGAGATTCGTCGCTTCTACCCAATAAATCCATCCATTTAGCGTATACTCTATTATGAGCCTTTTGGAATTGATAGATTTCCAAGGCATATTGTGTAAATTTGAGATTCGTGAAACGTAAATTGGACCGTATATCGTTGGGATTAATCATGCTGTTGGCCTTTTACATGGCGGGCTGCGCGAGCGACAAAGGTACGGATTCTCAAGCGCCAAAATTAGAACTGCTTTCACAAGAACAGATTTTTAGCGGTGCAGGGAATTACGACAGTTTATTGCAATTTCGTTTTTATTATGAGGATTTGGATGGGGATATCGGTTTGGATGAAAGCGATACAGCGGGCGATTTCGCCTGGGGATCACCCTATTTCTATACCTTTTTCTGCTATTTGAAAACCTTTAAAAACGGGATTTGGATGGAAGTTCCGAATCCCTTTAACCCTTCCGAAAACTTGCAATTTCACGAAAGATTTCCTAATCTAACCCCAAAAAGTCGCGATAAACGCCTTAACGGAGAATTGGAATTAGTAATCCCTGCCCGCCCAAACAGCGTGCAATTAGATACTATAAGATTTGAAATGCAACTGGTTGATAGAGCCTTACATAAAAGTAAAATATGCTACAGCAAAGATTTCATATTAAAACACCCGTAAAGTCATATAAATTCAATATTTTCGCACTTCTAAAAATTAACATGCGCCGCCCCCAACTATATTCACTTCTTTTTCTGTTTTGTGGAATGCTATGGTCCGGTTCTGTAGATGCCCAAAGACTGAGTTTGTCGTATGTAGATTCTGATTATATCTTGAGTCGCATGCCGGAATATCAATCTGCACAGCAACAACTTAATGAATCTGCGGTTCTTTGGGAAAAGGAGGCTTTAGACATGGAAACAGCCTTGGTGCAAATGCAAAGAGATTTTTCGGCAGAGGAAATTCTACTTACCAGCGACCAACGTAAATCCCGCAAAGAATCAATTGCTCAGCAAGAAAAAAAGCTGATTGAGTACCGTCAAGATAAGTTTGGCATGGAAGGTGCATTGTACAAGAAAAGAGCGCAGTTGATTAAGCCCATACAAGATAAAATGTTCGATGCAGTTCAGAATGTCGCCAAAGCACAAGGTTTGGATTACATTTTCGACAAGGCATCGGGCGTACAAATGTTATACGCAAATCCACGCTACGATAAAACCTTTGAAGTAATGGAGGAATTAGGCATACCATTAACCGACGTAGAATCTAAAAAAGAAAATAAATAACACATAAAAATGAAAAACATCATCCTCGGAATTTCTCTCCTTTTATTCGGAATGTCAACTGCGTATGGGCAAACAAAAATTGCATTCGTAAACACACAAATTGTAATAGATACCCTTCCTGCTAAAGATACTGCCGAACTTGCTTTGGCCAATTTAGCCAAACAGTACGACGAATCTATCCGCAATCTGCAAATGGAAATTCAAGGAAAGCAAAAAGAATACGAAGCTAAAATGAAAGGCGGCGCTTCTCAGGCTCAACTTGAATTATTGCAAAAAAGCTATGAGCGTTTGGTTCAAGAATACCAAATGACAGAGCAAACAGCGAACCAAGAAATTCAAGCACGCAGAGGACAATTGTTACAACCTATTGTTGAGCAAGTTCGTGTGGCTATTGGTCGTGTAGCAAAAGCCAAAGGTTACGACTCTGTAATTGATAATTCTGCCGGTTTGGTAGTATGGACAGCCGATGATAGAAACGATATCACTGCGGCAGTTATCTCTGAAATGACTAGAAAATAATTCTAAAAATAAATATTAATTCAAGCCCCGGCTCAACTAAGTCGGGGCTTTAATATGAATGGGTAAAATAGGCATTTTTGATTCAGGATTTGGTGGATTAACCGTATTACGCGCAATTGTAGACATGTTGCCGCAATATTCCTTTGTGTATTTGGGCGATAACTCACGTGCGCCCTATGGCGATCGCTCCTTCGACGTT
>JAULUW010000193.1:0-5469 GCA_032111345.1 Bacteroidia bacterium | reverse complement strand
CTTTGGAGGCTTTTACGGCCGTGCGCGACGATCGCGGACGTATTACGGGTTGGTATTGCGTGGTGCCCATTAAACGCTGGTTGCAAGGCGCGGCCGATGGCGAGTACCAATTGCAATGGCTGGGCGGACAATCCCTGAACGGGAAAGATTTTCACTTTGTCGACATCACCGATGGCGATAAGGGCATGATCTATAGAATCATGCCCGATATGCGGTATTTATTGGAGAATTTAGCGGAAAACGAAGTCCCCCAATCCTAATTATTTGCTTGCTTTTGCGTGATCGGCGAGGAATTGTGCCAAGCCGATATCGGTAAGTGGGTGATTCAACAAGCCTAAGATGGCATTCAGCGGACAGGTTACCACGTCGGCGCCAAATTGAGCGGCTTTAACGATGTGCAAGGGATTGCGCACGCTAGCGGCAAGAATTTGGGTTTCATAACCTTGAACGGCGTAGATATCGGCGATTTGTTTGATCAACTCCATGCCATCCCAGTTAATATCATCGAGTCTGCCGATGAAAGGAGACAGGTAGGTAGCGCCTGCTTTTGCCGCCAAAATGGCTTGTCCGGCAGAAAACACCAAGGTGCAATTCGTGCGGATGCCTTGTTTGGTAAAATGGGAGATGGCTTTGATACCGTCTTTAATCATGGGAACTTTTACAACGATATTTTCGTGAAGGGCCGCTAATTTTTCGCCTTCTTCTACCATTCCTTTGAAATCGGTTGAGATGACTTCGGCACTTACATCGCCATCCACAATTTTGCAAATGTCTACATAGTGTTTCAGAACGGCTTCGGTGCCGGTAATGCCTTCCTTAGCCATAAGAGAAGGGTTGGTAGTTACACCGTCTAAGATGCCAAAATCATAAGCTTCGCGGATTTGGTCGAGGTTCGCTGTATCGATGAAAAATTTCATGGGTACAAAAATACCACACTTAAAGCCTCTTAAAAGAAAAAGTATTTCACATTTTTGTCTCGGAAGAACTCCGTTTGCTCGGATTTTTTTCAACTTTTGTTGGATATTTGTGCGCAATGCATGAACAAAAGGCGAAATTCGTGGTTATATATACCAAACCCTATTTTGTCTAGACGCGTCGCAGTATACAGAACCGCACATTTTAATGCAGCCCACCGTTTGCATGTGCCCCAATGGTCAGAAGCCGAAAACCAGGCCTTTTTTGGCTTGTGCAACAATTCCAACTACCATGGCCACAATTATGAAATCGTGGTACGTGTAGAAGGGGAGGTTGATGAAGTGAGCGGGTATTTGATCGACATGAAAGTGTTGAAACAATACATCGAGGAAGAGGTAACGGATGCATTCGATCATAAGAATTTGAATTTGGATGTGCCTGAGTTTAAAGATTTAAATCCCACGGCCGAAAACATCGTTTGGGTCATTTGGGGGAAGTTGAAAAAGCGGTTGAGTGATACCTACACCTTAAGTGTACGTTTGTATGAAACCCCACGTAATTTTGTAGAATTTAATGGATAATAAACTAAAGATACTCTCAAATTGGGAGGAGATGGGAGATTCCCACGTTGGCAGCTCTAAGGAAACTCCTTTGCGCGATGATGCGTTTGCTATGGATGATCAGTTGAAAATTGAGCTGATTGCCAAGCATTTCAAAGAAATTATGCATGTATTGGGATTGGATTTGGCCGATGAGAGTTTGAAGGGCACCCCTTTGCGTGTAGCGAAGATGTTCATCAACGAGCATTTCAAGGGTTTAGATCCGAAAAACAAGCCGCACCCGACTTTGTTTGAAAACAATTACGATTACAGCGAAATGTTGGTGGAGCGCGATATTGAGTTTTACAGTACGTGCGAGCATCATTTTGTACCTATTTTCGGGAAGGCGCATGTGGCGTATATTTCCAGCGGACAGGTAATTGGATTGTCTAAATTGAATCGCATCGTCGATTATTTCAGCAAAAGGCCACAGGTTCAGGAGCGGTTAACGATACAGATTGCGGAGGAATTGAAGTCTATATTGAAAACGGAAGATGTGGCAGTGGTAATGGACGCGAAGCATTTATGCGTAGCGAGTCGCGGCATCAAAGACACGAGCAGTTCTACGGTTACGGCGAGTTATCACGGCAAGTTCAAGGAGAGCGAAACACGTTCGGAGTTCTTGAAATACGTTGGGATGACGGAATTCAAATAAAAAAAACAAAATCCACGAATTGTATTTGCAGAATATAATTCAAAAGTGTACCTTTGCAACATTATACGGCGGTCGTAGCTCAGTCGGTTAGAGCGCCAGTTTGTGGATCTGGAGGTCGTCGGTTCGATCCCGATCGGTCGCCCCGCTAGCCACCCCAAAAGGGTGGCTTTTTTTATGGAATTCAAAATACATTCAGCGTCGAATCAATCTTTCTGATCTGTTTTCCAAACTAGGCGATGAAAAGGGGCTTTTTAATCGATTTATTTAAAATAATACGCGGATTAAAGCTCTAGGAGTGAAAATCAAGTTTTCTATATGCTCTAAAACGTTATTCGTACATACACAATCAATTTCTAACGAAAAATGTCGTTTAAATGTGAAAAAATCACTAGTATTGCATCATAAAAACAATAAAACATGTTAATTAGGTTTACAATTGAGAATTTTCTGTCATTTAATGAACGTCAAAGTTTTTCAATGATACCAGGAAAGGGCTCGTTGAAGTCCCATCATAAAACACAATCGTTAAAAGGGGTTTCTGTATTGAAAACAGCTATTATATATGGTGCCAACGCATCTGGTAAATCAAATCTTATTAAGTCTATTGATTTTGGTAAACAAATGGTTTTGAATGGAACAAGAGCCGATAATTTAATATCAACTGACTTTTATAAACTCGAAAAATTAGATGCGGATAGGCCCGCATATTTTGATTTTGAAATTCAGCATAAGGAAAAAAATTATGCCTATGGGTTTATTTTTAATTCAAAAGAAATCATAGAAGAGTGGTTATTTGAAATTACCAAAAAAGGGCAAACCAAAATATTTGAGAGAACAACTGTTAATAGCTTTGATATAGACTACTTGTTAAAGAAGAATCAATTGAAATCAGAACAACAATTTTTAGAGTTTATAGCTAAAGGTACACCAAGAAATCAATTGTTTCTAACCCACATAAGAAATACCAACGTTTCAGATAATATTTCAAATTTCACAGATTTGTATAACGTAATAGACTGGTTTCAGAATGCGTTATCTGTGATGTATCCAAATTCCAAAAATTTGGGTAAAACATTTGAAATTCTAAAAGACGAAAATCTTAAACAAATATTTGATGTTTTTTTAGATTACTGTGATACAGGCATTGATGGTATTGAGTTTGAAAGCATTGATTTGGATAAAATAAATTTGCCTACCCATATTTTAGAAGACATTAAATCGCAATTGTTATCAAAAAAATCAGAAAAGCAAACAGCCTTTATTACAAATTTCAATGAAGACAAATATTACACGATAACAAAATCAAAGGAACACATACTTCAAGCTAAAATTTTGAAATCTAAACATCTTGTAGAGGGGGGGGATTATGTTTTGTTCGATATTAAAGATGAGTCTGATGGAACAAAAAGAATGATGGATCTCATTCCAATTGTTGTTGATTTTTATAAGGGGGGAAATGTCTTTATCGTAGATGAAATCGAACGTAGTTTGCATCCCAATCTCGTTCGCGATTTATTTGAATTTATTCTAAGTAAGTGTCATAATATTAACAGTCAACTAATAGCTACGAGCCATGAAGCAACCTTGTTGACACAAAAACTACTTAGAAAGGATGAAGTATGGTTTACGGTTAAGAATAGACAAGGAGCTACCCACATACATTCCTTAGAGGATTACTCGGTTAGATTTGATAAAGATATCATGAAGGACTATTTAATTGGAAGATATAAAGGGGTTCCAAAACTTGGGGATAGATCCAAACTTGAACGGATAACACTTGATCTTGTATAATTATGCCGAGAGTTGAATTGCCTTTAATTCGCAGGAGTAACTTTAGGGATGTTGAAAAGATTTTTATCCTTGCTTATGAGGGACAAGTCACTGAGCCTACATATTTTGAGGGTTTGAGAGCTTCTGAAATATTTAATAACGCTGGATTAATTGAAATAATATCCATAAATAGACCAAAAAGAAGTGGTACAGATCCAGTTAGTGTAAAAAGATTATTGAAAGAGGCTAAAGTTCAATTCGGATTTAACGATAAAGATGAGTATTGGATCATTGTTGATCGTGATGATTGGGAAACAATGCATAAGCATAGTTTTGATGAAATTGTAAAAGATTGTGAAAATGAAGGTAATTTTTACTTGGCACTAAGTAATCCTTGTTTTGAGTTATGGATACTTTTGCATTTTGTTGATATAAATACATTTGATGAAGAATTGAAACTACAAATATTTAAAAATGAACGCATAAATTCTGTGAAGAAGTTTGTTGGTAAGCTTATTGAGGATTATTCGGGAGCGACTTACAGTAAACATCCTCCGGTTGAATTAATGCTACCAAACACATCCATAGCAATAGAACGGGCAAAGGCCATAGCTAATCGAAATGAAAAGTATCCGAAGGGCTTAGGTTCTGATGTTTACAAATTGGTTGAAAAACTAATATGAGTCCAATGTTGATTTACAACTGCAATGGGCAGGCCGAATTTTGCCCGATCGTTGTGAATTGCTTTCGTAATTGTATTTTAGAGGTCGATTTACAACATGAGCCAAGGACGAAATTCTTCACTTTCAAGTTGTGAACTGGAGCCTGCCTTTGCCTTTGGTACCCAGCTTAGAGGTAAAAGGTATCTAGTTCGGGGTGGTACAATAGATTCATAATCATTTCTTTATGATTTGAGTTGGGAAAAAGGTACCCAGCTAAAAGGGTTAAGGCACCTAGTAGAGAGAAGGAATTTCTTGTCTGAATTTGCAACAAATCTTTTCCTTTTTGCAACAACATGTTAGACTTTATACAAACCGTATTTGATACAATAGCACAAAAATACTGTCGCAAATATTTGCTATTTTTGCGACAAAATAAAAAACTTTTTATGCGTGCAAAGCATTGAAAATAAAACAGAAAGTGGTCCTAAGAGCAAGCCAAGTTGGGCATTAGTTTTTTAAATTGGGGCTTCACATTTGGAAGGATAACGGGACAACTCGATATCAAATTTCCCCAAGAAATCGTTCAATTGGGTTTCCCACGTTCGACCACATGCTAGAAATGCGGCCGATACATATCCTTTGCCAGTAAAAGACAAATTAACTAAAGCTCAAAATTACACTAAACATTGTTTTTGGTTGAACAACTCCTATGTAAGAGATGAGATTTATTTGAAGTAAGGTATTTTGAACGTGAGAATTCTCTTTTTCAGACATATAGGGTCAAAATGCCTATTTTTCTGAAATATTAGTTCCCTCAACCCGCAACTTTATCGCTCCATACACGCGCTTTTAAGCGCTTCCCCCATGA
>JAULUW010000192.1:0-11033 GCA_032111345.1 Bacteroidia bacterium | reverse complement strand
AACATCGATCCCCAATCTACATTCCCCACGGGTGCGGCCAAATTGTTGATGGTAAAGGCATATACAGTCGTAAGGATGAGGGCAACGGCGATCAAAGTTAAAGACGCAAAGAATTTCGCCATGATGATGGCCGAATCGCTGAGGGGTTTGGTTGTTAATATTTCAAGCGTGCCCAATCTTTTTTCATCCGAAATGCTTCGCATTGTAACCGCAGAAACCAGAAAAATCAAAATATAAGGTGCGATATCGAACATGACCTGCAGCGAAGCAATTCCTAAATCAAAAACATTATTGCCATCTACAAACCATAAAAACAAGCCGGTGAGTACCAAATAAACGCCCATTACAATATAGGCAATGAGGGAGCCCAGGAAACTGCGTATTTCCTTTTTATATAACGTCCACATGTTGAGTAAGTTTTTTGAAAGTATCTTCCAGATTCAATTGATGGGCTTGTTTTAATTCATACAGGGTATTGTTGGCTACAATGTTTCCCTTGTGAATCATGATCACACGTTCGCACATAGCTTCTACTTCTTGCATAATGTGGGTGCTTAACATGACTGTTTTTTCTCGGCCCAATTCCGTAATTACTTTGCGCATTTCTGAAACTTGAATGGGGTCTAAACCACTCGTAGGTTCATCTAATATGAGCACTTTGGGATTGTGAAGCAAGGCCTGCGCCAATCCTACACGTTGCCGATATCCCTTCGAAAGTTGTCCGATTTTCTTATGTTGTTCAGGACCTAATTGCGTAATTTCTATGGCATTTTTTACCGCTACTTTGGGATTTGGCACCATAGAAATACCTGCCATAAATAAAAGGTACTCCTTGATGAACATTTCAGGATATAAGGGATTGTTCTCGGGCAGATAACCCACGATTTTGCGGACTTCCAAACTATTTTCCACAAAATCAATTCCACACACAGTTCCTCCACCCTCGCTGGGCGGAATAAAGCCCGTGATGATTTTCATGGTCGTGGATTTTCCGGCTCCGTTTGGACCTAAAAATCCCACAATTTCTCCCGTTTTAACTTGGAAGTTAATTTGGTTTACAGCCAATTGTTTGCCGTACCTTTTACTGAGTTGTGTTACTTGGATACTCACGCTTAAAACGCAAATTTACCGATTACGGGTGGAATCCGGTTTTTCTAACGTAAAAGTTTAGAAATATCGCAAACTTTTTTTAGATCGGGGGATATCAAAACTACCCGCATGAATGCGTGTAACGGTAGATTTTAAGCCGCGGGACTCGAAATCAATGAAGATTTCTGGATCGATAGGCCTTCCCAAAAAACGCGTTTCAAAATGCAAATGGGCACCGGTAGATCTCCCTGTACTGCCGCCTAATCCGATTAAGTCGCCGGCTTGTAGGGTATCTCCGTGATTCACATAACGGCGTTTCAGATGTGCATACAAGGTTTCTAATCCGTTGTAATGGCGAATGATAATATAGTTGCCATATCCTTTGCTGTATTTACTTACCCGAACGATACCGTCAAAAGCCGATAATATGGTATCCCCCCATTCAAGCTGTAGATCAATTCCGGAATGCACGCGGCCTTTGCGCCATCCAAAGGTTGAATTTACTTTACCAGGATGCGGAAATGAAAAACCACAGTGGCTATCGGCAACTACCAAAACCAAAGTATCTTTCAAATTTTCTACATCGAAACGATATGGATTTAAAGATTCAAAGTCAAATCCGAAGTCAAAATCCAATTCCGGATAGTATTTTGGCGTTTTTTCGGCTTCCTCAAATGGGATGTTTAAATGACTGCTATCGGTGTTTACATGGCCAAATAAATGCATAGAACAAAACGTAATAAGCAAGAGAAACAAGGGTTTAGCGTTGCGTATTAAGAATGTCAATGGCCTGTTCAAGATCGATATTTATTTGCTGTTTTAAAGCGTTTAAGTCTGCGAATTTACGTTCATTTCGCAAATAATGACACAATTGAAGTTGAATTCTTCGATTATACAGGTCTTTTTCGAGACCAATGATATGGGCTTCTATGCTCAAACCTACCCCTGAAACCGTGGGTCTGGTGCCAATGTTCATAACTACCGGATAGGTATGTTCATCGATTTTACACCATGCCGCATAAACGCCTTTTGGAGGAATCAATTTGTATGGATCCTCTAAGACAACATTAGCCGTAGGAAATCCAATAGTACGACCGCGTTGTTCACCTTGAACTACTGTGCCACTCAGTAAATAGGCGTATCCCAATAAATCATTAGCCCTACTTAAATCACCTTCGTTTAGAAATTTGCGGATCCGAGTTGAAGAAACAGCGATATCATCGATTTCTCGAGCTGCAATTTCGCGCACGGTAAAGGTATAGTTTTCTGATAGAGTGGTAAGGGTGTCAAAACGGCCTTCTCTGTTTTTACCAAATCGATGGTCGTATCCAACCACCATGCTTTTCACACCGATGCGCTCACAGAGAATTTTTTCGATGAATTCTTTGGGACTTAAATTGGAAATTTCCTCGGTAAAAGCAAGCACCAAAACCACATCGATGCCTAAAGCAAGCACCCGTTCCGCCTTCTCTTCAATGGAAGTTAAAATTTGTGGATTCCAATCCAAGGGCTGAACAATTGTTCTAGGATGGGGGTGAAAAGTGAGGAGCATGCTCGGCAATTGGTGCTTTTGGGCTTCCTCAACAACCTGCTTTAAAACATGTTGGTGACCGCGGTGAACGCCATCAAAAGTGCCTTGAGTTAGCACAAAGCCTTTGCTTGTTAGATTTTCCAAGCCGAAAATGATGCCTTTATCCACGGAAGTGCAAAGTTCGGAATAAACCCTATTTTTGCAAAGCATGACCCGATATTTTACCTTAATATTCAGCATTATCACGTTCTCATCCTCTTTAAAGGGCCAAATAGGAGGGTCTGGGATAATGCCGATTATGAATTTGCCCTTGCACGCGCGCAGCATGGCTTGGGGCGGGTATGTTATGGCCCAGCCTCTAAGTGATGTGCAATTTGCTTTAGACAATCCCGCCTTGTTGAACCGCAGTATTCACGGTCAATACGGAGCATCTTATGGTACCGTGGTCCCCGGTGTTCGCATTGGTGGTGCGGGTTATGCACATTCATTAGACAGTCACAACCACGTTTCCTTTCATGCGCAATACCTCGATTATGGCACCATGCTTTCTTTTGATCCCGGGGGAAATGCATTAGGGGAAGTAACTGCCAATGAAATGAAATTTTTATTGGGATATTCTCGAGAATTTGATTCACGTTTGGTTTTAGGTGCACAAACTGGATTTACCTATGCCGTTTTAGGCCCTTTTGTTTCGACCGCTGTGATGTTGAATTTAGGAGCAACCTACTCGCGCAGCGATTCCGGAGTTTATTTTGGCTTAACTTTCAAAAATATAGGAAGGCAAATGGTAACGTATAAAGGAGCCGATAGAGAACCATTACCCTTTAATATTGCCTTTGGAGCTTCCTATAAACCTTTACACATGCCCTTTCGATTTCATGCCACCCTGCATTCGTTACAGCGGTTTTTGGGCATGACCTACAACGAGTATTTGGGCACCCGAACTTTGGATTTAGGTGGACAACAATATGAAGCTCCCGAAGCCAATTTTGCCGATAAATTTGCACGACATCTTGTTTTGGGTGGCGAATTGGTAATGGGGAAACATCTTGGTTTGCTAATTGGCTATAACCACCAACGTCGTGTAGAAATGGCCCCGGAAGTTCGAGGCGGACTTGCAGGATTTGGTTGGGGGGTGCGATTAAAAGTATGGAAATACCATATTACTTATTCTAGCGCTTCATTATTTCCAGGACAAAATACCAATACGCTCAGTTTATCTCTGATTCCAAGTTTTTATCAATAATATAATTTCGAAATTTACGGATGCACGCAAAAATTAATATTGCCATAGATGGCCATAGTTCTTGTGGTAAAGGAACCCTTTCCCGCGAATTGGCTCAAAAATTAGGTTATGTATTTATCGATTCTGGGTCGATGTATCGAGCCGTTGCTTTATATTTTCTAGAAAACGATATTCTAATTTCCGATGAAGAAATAGTCAAAGAGAATTTGAAGAAAATCAAATTGGAATTTAAGGTGAATCCCAATACCGACCGTTTTGAAATTGTGTTAAACGGAAAATCCGTGGAACAACGCATCCGACAAATGGATGTTGCCGCTATGGTTAGCGATGTGGCGGCTCTTTCTGTGGTAAGAACGGAAATGGTTCGCATGCAGCAAGAATTGGGAATGCATAAAGGGGTAGTAATGGATGGTAGAGATATTGGTACGGTAGTGTTTCCGGATGCTGAATTGAAAATTTTCATGACGGCAGACCCCGAAATTAGGGCCGATCGTCGCTACAAAGAGTTGCGTGCTACTGGAGTTGAAATTTCTTTAGAGGAAGTAGCGGCAAATTTACAAAATCGAGATCTTATAGATTCTAGCCGAAAAGACAGTCCTTTAACCTATACAGAGGCCTACCGTTTACTGAATAATTCGCATCTTTCGCAAAAAGAACAGTTAGAAATTGCACTAGATTGGGTAGCAGAAATCCAAAACAATAGGTAAAATACCTAACTTTGCACCATGAGAAAAAAGCTCGTTGCAGGAAACTGGAAAATGCATAAAAACTTGACCGAAAGTCAAGCCTTGATTACCGAAATTAGAGGTATTGTACGCGATGAATTCCGCCAAAATGGTGCGGAAATTGTGATCTGTCCTACCGCTTTGGCCTTGGCATCTTCAGTACGTTTGATCGAGGGAAGTGAAATTCATATCGGTGCCCAAAATGTAAATCAATTTGCAGAGGGTGCGTATACAGGTGAATGGTCCGCCGCCATGTTGAAAAGTACCGGTGTTTCGCATGTGATCATAGGTCACAGCGAGCGCAGACAGTACTTCAATGAAACCAATGCCGCTTGTGCAGCCAAAAACAAATCGGCTATTGCTGAAGGGCTAACGGTTTTGTATTGTGTTGGTGAAAGTTTACAAGAGCGCGAATCTGAAATGCATTTTGAGGTAATCAAAACCCAAGTAGAAGAGGGTTTGGAGGGTATTAGCGCCGAAGAAATGGCAAACGTAGTCATTGCTTATGAACCCGTTTGGGCAATAGGTACAGGTAAAACCGCCAGCGCCGCCCAAGCGCAAGAAGTGCATGCATTTATCCGCAATTTGGTATCTACGAAATATGGGAATGCCATTTCTGATGCCTTGCGCATTGTTTATGGTGGAAGTGTAAAACCCGATAATGCAAAGGAAATTTTCAGTGAAGCCGATATCGATGGCGGCCTCATTGGGGGTGCGAGTTTGAAACCACGCGACTTTTTTGATATCATTAAAGCCGCTCAATAATTTATATTACACACGTGTTGTAAACCCCGATTTTAACTTATGTGAGTTGAAGTTGGGGTTTCTTTTTTAGCTAATTTCCCTGAACGTAATATCAGCTACTTTTTTTCGTTTTATATTTACATCCCCTATGAAATATTTGAGTTCGGTTCTTATAGCATTCCTATTCTACTTTAATAATCCTCTAAAAGCACAAGACGCTCGACGTTTTAATAGCGATCCTGTAATTTTTATTACCGAATTAAAAGAAAAATATTCCAATCTTCAAGATAAGAAATCCTTGTTAGCCTTCGATCAGTTTCACAAGAATTGGTTGGATGGTAAATACAACCCCGAGCAACAGCGTTATCTGATTAGCATGTCGAATAAAATGCTCGATCAAGGCATGTCATTAACGCCTTATTTTGAGCTTTTTTATGCCGATTATACGCGCAGTTTAGAGTCAAAATTTAATGAGGATTTGCTCCAGCAATGGATGCAAATTGCCAATCAATTGGTCGAAACATCGAATAAAGAATATCTCGTATTTCTAAGTCTAACCGAAAGTCTTTTCAAGGAGAATAAAATTCACCAACAAGCAACCCGGTATTGGCAATTTGATTCTACGCGCTATGATTTGAAAATGATCAACAATCGATTGGCGGTGGTTTTTAAGGATGTGATGCTAAAAGGAATTGCAGTGAACGACACCATTTTGATTCAAACCAAAGGAATTTGTTATTTAACAGAAGGAATATGGGAAGGGACGGAGGGTGCTACAAGTTTACAAAGATCCTATCCGGGTGAACTCGCTAGCGTAAGTTTTAAAAAATTCCGTATCGAATTGAACGATTATCGGTTCAGTGTGGATACCGTTCTTCTGAATTTTCCCCGCTATTTCGAACGGCCGATAAAGGGTTTTTATAAAGACGAGGTGCGGGATTTCTTTACGGAGGGTAATAAACAAGCATCTAAATTTCCGCAGTTTACTTCTTTCGATAACCAATTGAAAATTAAAGGAATCGTAGGAGAGAATTCTGTTTTTACAGGTGGATTTACGCTTTTGGGAAAAACGATCCAAACCAATACGGTAGACGGAAAGCCATCCTACATTGATATTTACTTTCAAAAGCAGAAGAAAGTTACCTTGAAAAGTAAGGGATTTCAGATTCGCGATGGAGTAGCCCTTTCTAAAAAATCGGAGTTTACCATGTATTTAGATACCCAGGGAACTATTTTTCATCCTTCGGTCGACATTACCTTTAACTACGCTCAAAATCGGTTAAAAGTAACCAAAGGGGAAGATGGATTGCAACGGGGCGTTTTCCAAAATACCTATCACAATATGAGTATTGATGTGCAAACGATTTCTTGGAAAATCGATGCTCCTTTTGTGGATTTCGACAATTTCAATAACGATAAACCTGCTTTTTTCGAATCAAACGATTTTTTTCGCCAAATTTATTACGATCGCATACAAGGGGCCTTGAATGCCAATCCCATTGAAAAATTATACGCGTTTTATAACAGAATGCCTCCAGATCCGGCAGTCGAAAATCTACAGAAATTACTGAAAAAGGCCTATCTCGCCAAACCCAAAAATGACGATGAAATAGCCCGATTGTCGAAACAACTGCAGGAGCTAAATCGAATTCGAAAAGCCAAATACATCACTCCCGATCGTCGGAAATTTGCATTGAAAGATTATTGCGAGGTATGGGATTGCAATCCCCAAGCCATTCAACATGCCTTTATCGATCTACACGATGAAGGATTTTTAATTTATAATTTTGAAACAGATAGTGCCTATATCACCGATAAATTATTCAATTACATCATCATGAATAAAAAAGGGAAAGACTACGATGTAATCAGGCTTTCCAGTGTAATTGCTGCCAAACCCAACGCAACCTTAAATCTATTAAGTAATGAAATGGATATAGAGGGGGTTGCTGCCTTTAACTTTTCGGATTCGCAATCCGTATATGTGCTTCCTAAAGAACAACAAGTAAAACTAACGAAAAACCGCAAATTGGAGTTTGGGGGAAAAGTAAGTGCCGGTCGTTTTGAATTTTACGGAGAGAAATTTACCTTTAATTATAATAAATTCGATGTGTATTTCGAAGTCATTGATTCCATGCGCATGTATTTTCCCGATGAATCAGGGGTGCGTTTAAAGCCAATCAAATCTGTTTTTAGAAACATAGGGGGTACCCTTTTTATTGATAAACCCAATAATAAATCAGGGAATATCGATTATCCAGAATATCCCATTTTTCAGTCTAATAGAGGAGGGGATATCTTATATGATAAACCGAGTATACATGGAGGTCAATACGTGGCCGACAGGTTTAAGTTTACGGTGGACCCTTTTACAATTGACAGTTTGGATAATTTTACCATCGACGGATTGAAATTCGACGGTACTTTTTATTCGGCGGATATCTTTCCTGTTTTTACACATTTTGTATATATTCAACCGGATTATAGCTTGGGATTTGTGAAAAAAACGCCTCCAGGCGGACTTCCTATGTATAAAGGAAAGGGCAAAGGAGACATGACGATGAATTTAAGCGAGGTCGGTTTTTACGGGCAGTCAGGTAAAATCAATTATGAAACCTCTGTAACCCAATTTACGCGGATTCTGATGTTGCCCGACAGCACCATGGGGCCAATCAATACCTATGATTTGAAGGAGAGCACGCTATATGCGGAAGCACACGCCAATGACGCCGATTTACGATGGATTCCGTATGCCGATAAATATAAAATAAGTACCAATAAATGGCCCACGCGCACGTTTAAACCGGGACATGCGTTTACAGGCACCACGACGCAGTCGCCTTCTAAATTATTGGGAGATGGTTTGTTGAAGTGGGATTTGGCTGAATTTAGGAGCAAAGAAATGCATCTGCAACCCAAGCAATCGGTAGCCCAAACGGCTTCACTGCAAATTTACACGCACGATACGACCAAGGTAGCCTTTGTTTCAGATAACATCAACGGTGCCATGAATTTTCAAACACGAACGGGCTCCTTTAGATCAAACATTGCAGGCCAAACCACGCGTTTCCCCTTTAATATGTATCAAACGAATTTGAGTGATTATTTCTGGAAAATGGATGCACGCACCATTGAGGCCAATGTGGGTACCAGTATGGTGGGGCTAACGCCTGATTTTTTAAGTTTGAATCAACGCCAAGATTCGCTGCATTTTGAAGGGAAAAAAGGGCTCTACGATATGAACGATTACACGTTAAAAGTGTCTGAAATTCCTCATATAGATATCGCAGATTCCAGGATATTCTTGAACGATGGAAAAGTGACCATCCGGAAGGAAGCCAATATGGATACTGTATTCAAAGCGAAGATTATAGCCAATAGAATAGATAAATTTCACAATATCACGGATGTTACGGCCAAAATTTACGGCCGTTATGGCATTGGAGGTAGTGGTGATTATAAATACGTGAATAAATTAGGCAAGGAGCAAAAAGTACACTTCGACAGTATGGTCGTAGTTACGGAGAAGAAATTGCATGCCTTTGGCACCATTGCCGAGGAAAATGGATTTACCTTGGACACGAAAATTGCCTTCAAGGGTAAGGCCCATTTGATATCCGCCCAAAGAGATGTTCGATTCCGTGGTTTGGTGAAAACCTTACACACCTTCGATTTTATGCGGGAATCTGCTTGGTGTAAATTCGACGGAGATGTGAATCCTGTTGATGTGGTTATTCCCATGAATCCCCCGCGAAATGCCAGCGGCGCTAAGATTTTTGTAGGTTTACATGTGGCCAAGGATTCCTCTCATATTTATCCGGTTTTTAACTCCACCAAACGCCGTTTATCGGATAACGACGTAACCCAAGATACCGGTATTTTGTATTGGGATCATGAAAAACAAAGCTTTTTTGCGGGTACTAAATCGCGCTTAAAAGGCGATGATTTGAGAGGGAACTATATCCAGTTTAATGAAGCCAATCACAGTATCCATGCCGAAGGACCTATGGACTTTGGTGTAGAATCTGAAAACGTAAAATTCAGAGCCGCTGGAACGGCCGATTTGGCGCCGGGCGATTCTGCCTTCCAGTTTAATTTGAGTATGCTCATGGATTTTCCATTACATCCTGATTTTAAGAAACGGATGACTGAAATGTTTCTTGGAGAAGGCATTGGTGATGTGGATTTGAATACCGATTTCTTTAAGGAAAACTTACACCAATTGATAGACGATCCAGGTTTGCGAAGGGATATTTTGAGAAATGTAGAACAACGCAATCAAATTAAAGGAAACTTGAACCTTCTGGGGGGTAAAGACGAAACCAATTATAATTTTATCTTTAGCGATGCGGCTTTCCGATGGGATAGTAAAGCCAAGGGCATGTATTCCGATGGTTCTATATCTTTAGTGTCGTTATTTGGAACTCCAATCAACAAGAAAATCAATGCCACCATTTATATGGAAGCAAAAAGGGGAGCGGAGAAAATGCATATTTATTTAGATGATGGAGTAAATAAGGTGTATTTCTACATTCAATCCTATCGCGTTAATATCTACACGAACGATGAGAAATTGTTTGAAATAATGGCCAATACCAATAGCAAAGTGAAGCCGCGTGATTTCGGGGTTTCTGCTACGGGTGAGCGTTCAGTTGATCGTTTCTTGAGGAAAATCGGGTTGGATTAATATGCAACCGCACTTAAATAAAGGCCATGTGCCGGTACCGATTTGCCGGCATCGGCACGTCGACCTTCTGCAATGATTTTCTGATGTTGTTCAATACTCATTTTACCCGTGCCAATATCGAGTTGGGTGCCAACAATAGCCCGCACCATGTTGCGCAAAAAGCGGTTGGCACTGATGTGAAACTCCAAGCCCTCGGGGGTTGAGATCCAGTGTGCCACAGTCACCTTGCAACGGTAATGGTCGGTAGACGGTTGTCCTTTGCAAAATGCGGTAAATTCATGCGTTCCCAATAAGTCTTTACAAGAGCGATTCATCAAGTCAAAATCTAGTTTTCCAGGAAACAGATAAGCATGACGGGTTTTAAAAGGGTCTTTTTGTTGGATTATTCGGTAGATATAGGATCTGGATAGTGCAGAAAACCGCGCATGAAAATCCGGATTGGCAGGTGCAATTGCAATAATTGCAATACTTGGGGGAAGTATTTTTTGCAATTTGTACGACAGGGTAACCGGTTCGATGGCTAATTCGGTATCAAAATGTGCGGTGTAAAAAGACGCATGCACACCGGTATCGGTGCGGCCGCAACCTATAACATCAATGTTTTCTTGAAGCAGAGTGGCAAGGGCTTTTTCTATTTCGGATTCAACGCTAGGTGCATCCGGTTGTATTTGCCAACCGCAATAATCGCTCCCTTCGTATTGTAAATCCAACCGAAATCGCATCTTAACGATTCAAGTTTTCGAATATAATGGCGGATCCTTGTCCTACACCGATGCACATGCTGGCAAGTCCGTATTTGCTGTTTGGATTTGCCTTTAATAAATGTAAAAGGGTTGCAGATATTCGGGTTCCACTAGCACCTAAAGGGTGGCCTATTGCGATACTTCCGCCGTTCAAATTTACTTTTTCGGGATCCGCCTGCAACTCATCCATACTCGCTAATACTTGAGCGGCAAAGGCTTCGTTCAATTCCAAAATATCGATATCATTAATTTGCAGTCCGGCTTTTTT
>JAULUW010000191.1:0-8438 GCA_032111345.1 Bacteroidia bacterium | reverse complement strand
ACGATAGCGGATTTGGCGGGAAGTCCGAATATAGAGGTGGCACATTTGGCGGAGGCCATTCATTTCAGAAGTTTGGATCGCGAGGGGATGGGAAATCCGATGGGTTGAGTGGTAAATATTGAAGAAAAGATTTGTGTTTTTTACAAATTGTATGTACTTTGTAATTACAAAGCAATATACATGCATGTACAATTGATAAAAATCGGTAATTCCAAAGGGATTCGCTTGTCAAAAACCATTTTGGAGAGGTATCAAATAAAAGATATGATGGAAATTATTTTAGAAGAAGGTCATATTGTTTTGAAGCCGGTTATAGAACCCCGAAAAGGGTGGTCGGAAGCATTTCAAAACATGCATGCAAGTGGGGATGATTTCCTTGAAATCGACGATGTTTTTGAGGACGAAGATTTCGAAGAATGGAAATAAATCAATACGAAATCTACTGGATGAATTTAGATCCAAGCATAGGGAGCGAAATTAAGAAAACGCGACCTTGTGTTGTCATTTCTCCGAATGAAATGAATCGGTATTTGAGAACGGTTATCATAGCACCTATAACGAGTAAAGACAAGGCGTATCCTACACGTGTATCCATAAAGCTAAAGGAAAAACAGGGGTGGGTTGTCCTGGATCAAATAAGAACGGTAGACCGTAGGCGAATTGGCGCTATTTTAGGTATTCTTGGAAAAGAGGAAGTACGTTTGGTAAAGCACGTATTGCGGGAATGCTTGGTCGATTGACATACCCGCAATCGTTTTGGTTATATTTGCAATATGGAAGGATTAACCGCAGTACTTTATGAAAAGAAAGGCGCTATCGCGTATATAACATTGAACCGTCCGGAGGTTTTCAATGCCTTTGATGAAAAGCAGAGCTATGATTTACAAGCGGCATTGAAGGAAGTGAAGAAAGACTCGGAAGTTCGGGTTGTGGTTTTAACCGGAGCGGGCAAAGCTTTTTGCAGCGGTCAGGATTTGAAGGCCATAGCGGGTTCGAAAAACCGTTCCTTATCAGACAGTTTATACAAGCGTTATAATCCGATTATTAAGGCCATGCGGGAACTTCCGAAACCGATAATTTGTCGTTTAAATGGGGTTGCTGCCGGAGCCGGAGCTTCATTGGCGTTGGCTTGTGATTTTATTGTGGCACATGAAAATGCATCCTTGATTGAGGTTTTTGTAAATGTGGGTTTGGTTCCAGATTCAGGAAGTTCTTACTTTTTACCAAAGGCGGTGAGTCCGGCAAGGGCCTTTGAGATGGCTACGATGGCGCCTAAGATTAAGGCTGCACAGGCCTTGGAATGGGGGCTTATTAATCGGGTTTGTACCGAGGAGAATTTTGATAGCAGTATTGAAGAGATTGCGCAGTATTATGCAGCGGCTCCAACCAAATCAATTGGCATGATCAAGCAGATGTTGAATAAGGCTGCAAGTTCAGATTTGGATACGATGTTACAGTACGAGGCATATTGTCAAGAGATCGCGGGAAGATCTGAAGACTATAAGGAAGGTGTTGCGGCCTTTAACGAGAAGCGGAAGGCTGAGTTTTTGGGGAAGTGAGACGGCCTTCGGCCTGGTGAGACGGCCTTCGGCCTGGTTGGACGGCCTTCGGCCTGGTTAGACGGCCTTTGGCCTGGTGAGACGGCCTTCGGCCTAGTTGGACGGCCTTCGGCCTGGTTGGACGGCCTTCGGTCTGGTTGGACGGCCTTTGGCCTGGTGAGACGGCCTTCGGCCTGGTTGGACGGCCTTTGGCCTGGTTGGACGGCCTTTGGCCTGGTGAGACGGCCTTTGGCCTGGTTGGACGGCCTTTGGCCTGGTGAGACGGCCTTCGGCCTTGTTGGATTATTGGGCGAGGGACCAAAGGGTTTCGTTAACGGCGGCGAGGCTCGCGCCCATTAGGGCGGCGATGAGGATTTCGGGAAGGGTATGAGCTTTGAGTTTGTAACGGGAGTAGCCGATGATGGTGGCGCCGATTGCAAAAATATACAAGAAGAGGTGCGGCGGCATATTGGGCAGGATTTCTTTGAAGGAAATTCCGTTGCTGCCGTTTTCACGGTGTATATCTAAAAAGAGGGCAAATGCACTGAAAGAAAGTACATGGATGCTGATTTTAAAATTCCATTTATTGAAGAGCCATTGCAGCCATAAACTTAAGAGAATGAGTTGGTTCCATAAATGGAAATTGCCGCTTTCGTTGCTCAGGTAAATAATCCCTGAAAATAAAAGTGCGCTCACCATTGCTGCCACAGCGGTTTGTCTGCGGTGTTGTAAATTGGGAATTTCTATGGATTCAAATCGCTTGTATTTTACCATGAGTGCCACAAATACTAGCGGTAAAATGCTGTGACAAATTAAAGATAACAGAACAACAGGTGCCCATGGCAACTGTCCTTCAGACCAAGCAATAATACCGGTTCCAATAGTGGCCCACAATGCGGGATAGGTGAGGTAGGAAATGATTTTCATGGCGATAGATTGGGGATGTGAAGATACACAATTTTATGCACCGCAAGATTTTCTGGGCTTGTTCATCAGAAAAAAACACAGTGGTTTTAATCATTCAATAATTCCAGAAAGAAAATGGACCTGGGTGTAACCCATCATAAGGGGGTGTATTTCGTAAGTTCTGAATTTTTTAACACCCACGAAATAATACCTCTTCCATTTTGAAATAGTGTTAATTGAATGAAACTAAAAGACGGTAGAAATACCAAAAATAAAACGGAATGAGAAATTGGATTCGGTTTCAAGGGTATGGCTCAGGAATAGGGGCAGGTCGATGCGAAATACGATGGGTCGGGTTTGCTGGAGGATTTTTCGGGTGAAGGGTTTGGCAAGATTTTGAAAGTGGATGAGGGTTCCGATGCCTGCATCGCTCAGGATTTGACTGAAATATGCGGGATTATTTGTGTTTCCGGAGGTGGAACCAGATAGATTTTTCGGGCTTGAATGATGGATAATGGCAATCCCCGCATCGGCGAAAATGTAGGGTTCAAGCCGCAGGTATGCATTGCGGGCAAAGCCGTTCAGAAGCTTCCCCCAATGCCATTCTATATTGGTGGAAATTCCTGAAGGGCTGCGGAAAAATGCCAGTATGGTGTCTTGATTGAGCGCTTGCATTCCAAGGGATCTGCCGTGGTATCCCCGAAGGTTGAGTCCGCCGGCTAGATGCAGGAACTGATTGTGATTTCGGGCAAAGGGATCGGCTTGTAGAAGGTTCAAATTGCCATAATTGATGCTGGCGATATCCCGCAACAGCGCATTTTCAAAGGCTGTTTCGGGATTTGCGGCGGCGGCGTAAAGGGCAGATTCAGGTGCAGGCGTGTTCCCGCCGCCATATTGGGCGAAAATCCTGGATTTTATTTGCGATTTTCCCAAATTTTGGTAATGTTTCCATTCGGCAAATATCCATCCAAATTGGGTTGCACTCCAGGGTGATGCAAGTCGGCTATCGATGCGAAGATTTCCACGGTTTCCCCAAGCCGTATAATTGATTTTCCAATATAGGTTCATGGAAATATTGGATTGGGGATTCCAAAAACTGCGTTCGGGGATATAGCCCGCAAAACGCGCATCGTATTGGTGCTTGCTTTCTGGATTTTCAGAATTGAAACGTTCGTAGGAGGTCATTCGAATTCCTTGCAGGTGTTTGCCAAAGATCCCAAATTCATGGTTCCCGATTTTCATATTCCAACCGAGAACTCCTAAAATACGCTCTTGGGTGCTGATGATGTCGAGAAAGTAACGGCCGCCTTTGATTAGGTCGTGGTGGTAGTGGCCCCAGGCGTTCAGATTTTGTTTGGGAAGTTGAACGGGCAGATTTCGGTCTATTGGGCTTCCCAAGTGATGTAAAATGCTGAGATCGAAGACATGGCGGCGGTCGGCATATTGTCCGTCGCTCGCGATTCCGAGCTGGAAACCATTGGCGGCATTGAAGCGTAATGCGGGTCGGAAACGCAGCGTGTAGGGATTGAGGTAAGCGGTGGAAGGCGGATTTCCCCAGTCGAAGCTTGTATGAATGCGGTTTTTCCACACATTGTCGGGCTGATATACATCGGTGAGTAAAGGCAGGTAAATCTGTTCTATTTCTTGGTTTGGGTCGAGGGGAAGATTGAAGGAATAGGTGGTATTCAGGTTGCCCCAAGAGTGCCAAACGGGCAAATTGATGCTTTCGGGATGCTGGAATTGGGTGCTTGGAATATTGAGTTGAAGGGTCTTGATTTGCTTGTTTTGGGTGTTTTTTAGAATCAGAACGAGTCGGACCGGCATGATGAGATTGCCTTTGCGTTGGATTTGAATGTCGCAACTTCCATCTTTGTTTCGGCGCACTTTTTGGATGTTGTAATCGATGCGATCCTTAGATTCGAGCCATTGATCGAAGAATTTGTTGAGATCGGTTTGGGCATATTCGATAACGGATTGGCGGAAATCTTCGGTGTAAGGATGGGTAAATTTCCATTTTTTAACATAGTGTTTGAGGGCGCCAAAAAAGAGGGAATCTCCCAAGAAATACTGCAGTGCATGCAACATGCTTGCTGTTTTCACATAAACGTGGTGGTAACCGCCCCCTTGTCCGGTTGCATTGCCAAATTCATTGCTATGGGTGTTGAGTGCCGCGTCTTCGGCGTCGATGGCATCGTGCACATAGGGCGCTAGAAAGCGGTTGTATTCGGCGTTGGGTTCATCGCGTAAATATATCAGAGCCAATGCATTGATGTATTGGGTAAAGCCTTCATCGAGTAAGGAGCGATAGGTTTCGTTGCTTCCTAACATGGCTTGAAACCAATTATGTCCGACTTCGTGTGCAATGAGATTTTTGTGGGAAGGATAATATCCGCCACAGAGCGCCAACATGGGATATTCCATGCCGTCGGCGGCATCTGCAACCACGATTTTGGGGTAGTCGTAAGGACCTAATAATTGGCTGTAAAATTGGATAATTTTAGCGATGTATTGGGGTGTTTCTTGCCATTTTGCGGCATTGTTTTCTTGTACAATTGCGATGCAACGAACGCCGTTCTGTTGCACTTCCCCCAAGCGGTAACTTGGATCGGCCGTCCATGCGATGTCGTGTACATTGGTGGCGTGAAATTTCCAGGTTTTGAGTTTTTGAGAATGGGGTATTGGAGTGCTTGGGATGGCACCAATTGGGGTGTTTTGAAAGTTTCGGATGTCGAGTTTTTTTCTGAGGGCATCGGGTAAAACTTCGGTTTCGTTTTGCAGGGTGCCGGTGGCTTCGACAATGTAGTGTTCGGGCAGGGAAAGGGCGAGGTCGTAGGAACCGAATTCTCCATAAAATTCCCGTTCGAGGTGCTGGTCGGTTTCCCAAGAAAATTTAGCGTCATAGACACAAATGCGAGGATACCAATGCACGCCGTTAAAGTGTTTGAGCCCGTGGTGGTCGTATACTTTCATACGGCGGCGGATGCTACCGCGATCAAAATAGGTGGTAAATTCGATATTAAATATAGCGGAATCGCCAGGTTGAAGCACATTGGGAAGGTCCAATTGCATGAGGGTATGGTCGATTTCAGCCTTTATGGGGATGCCATTTACGCGTACTTGATGAATTTGTGTTCCGAGTCCTTGCGATTCATAGCGACCTAATTGGGTGGAAATTTTATTGGTTTGGTAGCGTTTTTGGGCAAGGGAATTTTGGATGGTAGCATTTTGATAAAGATGAAAAAAGGCTTGGGTTAGTGGGAAAGGGCTATTGTTGTGGTAGGTGAGTTGGAGGCTGCCGGCGATGGTTTCGGCGGAGTCATTAAGAGTGGCTTGGATGCGGTAGTGCACGTCTTGTTGCCAGTAGTTCGCATGGGGAGGGTTGTTTTTCCAATAATGGGGATTCTTGGCACTGCGGTAGGGAACGGGTTGGGATGCTGCGATTTGGGCATAAGAGAAATTTCCCCATAGAGACCAAAGTGCGGCGATGCAGAACAATCGGAACATGTTTGCAAGTTATAAAATTTGTTGATGACAAAAGGAATGCGGACTTTTGTTGTATGACGGAAACTTGGTCATACCGCAGAGCGTATGCGGAATTGGACGCATTGGTATATTCGTTAAAATACGATGGAATGTTTAATAGGCTGGTTTTTGATTCGCCATCTCGGGTTTGCGAACATCAAATCAGCCCTAAAAAAGGAGTGGAAATGAAGGGCAGAATGGTGGTATGGGATCGCAATTTTTGTGGGAATTTTTTGGAGAAATACAATTACTCTTTTTTAATGAAAGTAGTAAGGAAAAGGGTATCCCCTGAAAATCCATCGTCTTGGCAACAACTCAGTTTTAACTTTGCTTTGGAGTTGTCAATTTTTTGAATTAATGCAAGTTTAACTATGTCCCCATCCTCATTTTGCCACACTATTTCATTGGCTCTTAATTCAATGATTGAACCAGACTCTGGGATATTCATGATTTCGGTACTATAAAGTACTCCTCCGCATTCCTTAGGTCTATCATTTGAAGTATATTCCTTCTCAAAACTTAAATTATTTTCAAATTTACTTTCAGAAATCACTAGTTCGTTTTTTAACCAAGTTCGTTTTTGAAATATGGTGTAGTCAGAAATAAAATTACCGTTATCGTAACAAGGTTGGGTAACTTTAGTAACGGAATTGTTTTCTGATAGATATTCTTGATTCCATGTACCAAGCAAATAAGCTTGTGCAGGCTTATACACCGCATCTATCGCTTTCGTTGCCGTTGAAGATGACACCACATTACTTTGGTATTTTATCTCAAAGGTAAAATTGGTCTCTTCCGTTATAGTACTTGTAGTATTTATTTTAATTTGATGTTTTCCGTCTCTCTCTAACGTTAATTTAATAGAGGGATTAGACACTTTCGTAATAATTACATTGTCAAATGCGATTGGGGAAAGCTTAGTAGTTTCGGTAGTACGTAACAACTTCTTAGCACTGATATTCACTAAGGGAATATTGATAATACTTTTTTTGTTAACCAATCTAATCCCTTCATTTAACATATCAATACTCGTCTGAACCTTATCCAACAAAGAAAAGACCCAGCCGGCATCGGCTCTGGATTCATCCGATTGAGAATAGGTACTATACATGCCTGATAATTGAATAGGTGTCGATTTTTCATTCATGACCACTAAGGAAGATCTTTGATCTATGGAAACTATTTTTTCGATCTGTAAACTCAAAAAGCTCAATTCTTCAATCTCTTTTTTAAGCAAATCCCAGTTATCCAACATTTTGTAAATTCCAACGCCACTAACGACTGCTCCTAAAACTCCGGTTGCGGGAATGGTGTAAGCACCAACAGCCGCTAGGGTGATAGAATACGATAATTTTACAACCCGTTTGGTATGGTTTTTTATGGTTTCTTTCAATAGCTCGTCTATGGAATAATCGTTCGAACGACTTCTTACAGAATCCAGAAAGGCATTCTCATCGAAGGTGGGAAATGTGTTTTTATGCCAATTATTGGTATAAATAATTTGAGCTACTTCTGTTTTTTGAGATGAAGATAATTTGAGCCATTCTTTTTGAATAGATTCCTTTATTATGTTAACACTGCCGGCAATGCTGCTACTGCTTTTTGCATCCATGTATACCAATAAACTATCGTAAACCGCCGTAGGTTCAACCACGGTAGATGCCTTGACGGAAAGGAATGTCTTAAACTTTCCATTTTTTATGGATATTGGATATTCGCCTGGTGGAAGATTGGGACAAAAACCAACCAGAAATGAATCAGAGGCAGTAACTGCAATATTGATTTGACCGATTAGCATACTGTCTGGTGCATTGGACCAAGTATTATTCATTTTAAATGCTAATAATTCGTATGGTACCAAATCGGACTTAACAAGTTCAAATTGTGTTGGTTCGGCAGATTCATCCCAATTATTATTTTTCACTTCCTTCTCGCAACCCGTTAGAAAAATTAATCCGACAACACTAAGAAAAATCGTCTTGAATAAAATCCTGTCTATAAAAAATTTCATGTTTCAAAATTAGAATCTTGTTATAAACTTGAAAATACCAAGCGTTGGGTATTTTAAAATAATGGGAACAATGAATTTTGGCAATTCTTGTTTTAAATAAATAATTATTTAGAATTTTAATACATATAATATTTGCAAAAAAACCATGTTTGTTTCTGTAATATTTACATAGTTCTTTGCATTCAAATACCAATGCACGCCGTTAAAGTGTTTGATCCATTGGTGGTCGAATACGTTCATACGGCGGCGGATGCTAACGCGGTCAAAATAGGTGGTAAATTCGATATTAAATTCAGCGGAATCGCGAGGTTTGAGGTCATTGGGATGCTGCGAATTGGGCATAAGAGAAATTTCCCCATAGAGACCAAAGTGCGGCGATGCAGAACAATCGGAACATGTTTGCAAGTTATAAAATTTGTTGATGACAAAAGGAATGCGGACTTTTGTTGTATGACGGAAAC
>JAULUW010000190.1:0-10584 GCA_032111345.1 Bacteroidia bacterium | reverse complement strand
TTAATATGTCTCCCCACCAACTCATCTGCTTACTCACCAAGGGAAAGGAATACAATCCTTCTATATGTACCAGGTCAAAATTCCGTTCACTTAGTACGTTCGTAAGCAATGCGGAAGCCTCTACATCATAGTAACGCTCCAGAAAATAACTTCCCCCAGAAAATAAATTTTTGAGGGCATTTAAAGGCTTTACTTCTGCATTCAGGGGTACGGTAATGACTTCACAAAAACTCAAATTTTCCGCAATATCCTGCTCAGAAACATGGTGTTTTTGGGTGTTATAGCTAAAATAGGTAACGGAATTACCTGCCTTACTCAGGGCTTCGAGCAATTGAAAAGTGGCTAATGCCCCACCATCGCGCAAGGGCCAAGGAATTCGATTTCCGATGACTAAAATTTGCATGAACGTTTAGGTAGTTTGCTTTAATTTTCGTTTGGAGCGACGCGAACTGGATTCCCAAAGATTGCGATCGGCCAATGCCTTACGGGTAATGAAAAAAGCGATGCATAACAGCAATGCGCTGCTTAACCACATCCCCAACCATACAGGTACAATGAGTCCCTTACCCATCTTTTCACCGGTTAAATTGAGGGCATAAAACAACACAAACAACAAAACGCTGATTACTAAGGGAAGTCCTATGCCTCCTTTTTTAATGATGGCGCCCAAAGGTGCGGAAATCAGAAATAGAATCATCAATAAAAAAGAAAATGCAAATTTCTTATGCCATTCACTTTGATACAGGGCAACGTCCTTGAATTCATAGTCTTGAGAAGAGGCGTACCCATCTAAAGTTCCTTTGATGCCTTTTGCGGTGGAAAGCGCTAAATTGCGCATATTCGCAATTTTAGTCGTGTCAAAATTGCCGTATATAAAGGTATCTGTAAGCGGAATCAAACGATCCAATGGTCTAGGCTGTCGTGTATTTTCAGAAGGGAATAAAGCGGGATAATGAATTAACCGGCTTAAATACCGTTCATTATCGGCATGGTGTTTTTCCATCCGAATGTGAAACGTATCGATTTCGAGTTGCAATTGTTTCAAATTCAACAACCGGTAATCGGTAGCCAGATGATCTCGATTGGCAAAATTGAAATCCAAACTGGACAAATCCACCACCATTTGTTGTTTTTCAAAATACATTTTGTTAAATGGCAGGGTTTTGCGGTAGTTTTCTACCGATGTCATTTCCTCATAACGCACTCCATTAAACAGGGTAAAATTCAAGGTTCGTTTATCCCCAGAAAGCTTCATGGTTCCGTTTTCTGCACGAATAACATTTAAACGTTTGCTATCGTCTTTTTTGTATTCGTAAATTAGAACATCGTGAACGGTTTCGTTATCGGCTTCTTTACCTCCAACGGAAATGGCTACGCCTTCTATTTGCTGATAAAACTGCCCAGGTTCAATATTAAAAGCGGGCTTTTTGGATCGAACTTCCATCAACATGGCTTTCCCTTCGAGATTGGCTTTGGGAATCACATAGTTGAGAAACAAAAAATTCATTACGACCAATCCACACATAAACAGAAAAACGGGTCTAAGAATGCGAATCAGCGAAATGCCATTGGCTTTCATGGAAACCAATTCAAAGCTCTCCGACAGATTTCCGAAGGTCATCAAGCCAGCCACCATTACGGTCATCGGAAGTGCCATCGGCACCAAATCGGCCAGTGAAAGTCCGATCAATTTCAATAAAACCAAGGTGGGAATGCCTTTACCGACGAGTTCATCGATGTATTTCCATAGAAACTGCATTAAAAACAGGAACAGACTTAGCAGAAACGTTACGGCAAACAGCCGAACGTACATGCGGAGAATGAGCACATCAATGCGTTTCACGGCGCAAAGGTAGGGGAAAATATATGAAGCAAAACCCTTAGTTAATTGCCTAAAAAGACAAAAGCACCGGGATTGATACCCGTAAAGAAGGAAGTTTTTACGGAATCGGCCCCTGCATTTAAAACGGCAACCCTTCCCCTGCTTATGAAATCATAAGCATCGGAGATGTAAATATCGCCGTTTTGGGGATTTACACCCAATCCGTATCCGGTGGTATAGGGTACGATTTTGTTGATCGGGATTTGCGGTTTTTGCAAATCTCTGGCTTGTAAGTTTCCACCGAGCAGTAACCACATCGTATCGCGCGTTGCCGAAAGGCACATTCTCGACAGATTGTTTCCTTTGGGAAACGAAATACGCTGTGTAACCTCTAAATTGGCATTTAAGGCATGCATGAAACTCGAATCCGCTTCACTCCCACCAACCCAAAGTCTGTTTTGTTTATCTACCGATAATAACTGGGTTCCCTTGGGACTTGAGACTAAGGTTTTTTCTTGGGATATTGGGTCGTACACCCACAAAAATCCATCGTAGACCGCGGCTACTATTTTATTGTTGAAGGTTACAATATTCTCGGTCCATCCTGAGCGTATGCCATTGGGATTGGGTAAAACCTGAATTTTTTGGGTATTACGTGTGGCTGTATCTAGGATGGTGATTGCATTGCTCTCAATATCCGTAACGTATAATTTACCTTGGTGCGCTAAGGCAAATCGCGGCGATTTGCTGATTTCGATTTGCTGCTGAAGTTTACACGTTTTGGAATTCAATCCCAATAATTTGCCGCTGTTATTTACGACCAGCCACAGGGTATTCCCATATACCAATCCCGATTGCAAAACGTCGCCTAAAGGTCTTTGATTTACAGATTCAAAGGCCCGACTCCACAAGCTATCGGAATCTGGATTGAAAATATCTAATTGTGCATTATTCCACATAAAATTCCCTTCACACAATACGGCTACAGGAGCCGCATTGAGTGATGGTTTGTTTGAGTTATTTGATTGGGGTTCCTTAATACAGGCAGACAAACCCATAAGAAAGAATCCAAGCAAAATCCACAAATGGCGGTTATTGTGCATTTTTCAAAAAACTTAATGTTTGGAAATTTCCTTGTGCATCGAGTAATCGAACCCAATACAATCCATTACTTAGCCCAGAAATATTGATATTACTTCCAGGAAATTCTGTTTTAAGTATGCATACACCGCGAAAATCGCAAATTTCCAGTGATTGAATATTGGCAATATTCGCAAAATTCAAAATATCGCTGCTCGGATTGGGATAGCAGTACACTTGAGGGCCTTGGAACTTTTTAGTGCTAAGTCCTTTATACATTTCGATGCCATCCAACGCAAAGTATAGCGGGGTATTGATGCCCCAATCACCCACATCGGAACTTTGCAATTCGAAATGAATGCTATCGGTATCGGGAAACGAGAGATTTACATATTGCCACGTATCTAGAAACCCGTGGCTCAAGGTATCCGTGGATCTGAAATCTGCAAGAATAACGGTCTTGGTTTCTAAAAGAGTTTGATTTTGATAGCAACGAATATTCAAGACAAAACTGTCCTTATCTGCCGCGCTGAATTTCTTCCCAAAATTATCACCAAAATACATGCTGTTAAAGGCAAATGTGGTATTGGAGATATAAAATCCACCTATACTTTGGCGGGTATTATTTCGATTAAGGATATAGGTATTTTGCGTACCAATGGCGTAGAGCACGCCGGTATCTTCTGCTCCTTTTCCCGCTTTTGACGCGTATAAATGTTTCCCAAAATCGCTTGGTTCTAAAGTCGTTATATTTTTGCGAGAAAACGCCCACATATTGCTCCAGTAACCGCCCCAAGTTGTATCCCAGCCAATTTGCAGATCGAGATTAATTCCATCGCGATCGTAGGTATATTGGGTATTCCCGTTAGAACCGTTCCAAACTTCATTCGGAAGTATGTTAGATTTCAATTCCTCAAATCCTACCGTAACAGGAGGCATAATGGGTTGTGCTTTAAGTCCTAAAATAGAACTCATAAAAAGCAGAAGAAAAATGTGGATAGATTTTTTCATAGGTGATATAATTTTATGTTGAGGTTTCTTTAAAATGCAAGGGTCAAATTCAGGTACATATTCCGCGGAGGCATGGGCCTACCTGGCATGTTCTGGTAAATAGTATTGCTTAAATTTTGGATTCCAAATGCGCATTTTACGCGGGTATTATCAAAGTCCTTTAATAATTGGGTGGAATAGGAAGCTTCCATAGAAAATAAGGAGTACATCGGCAAAAACTGTGAATTATCGCTTGCAGTATAGCGATTACCCACTTGTTGCCATTGAAATTTCGCCGCCCAAGCGTTACACATTCCCTCTATTTTGAAACTATTCATAACATCTGGCACAAAAATTTGGTGGTAAAAAGCGGTATTTTTTGATGCGCGCACTTGCGAATACACATATTCAAAATCGTCGCTGAGATTCCATTTCAATTTCCCCCATTCCATATACACGTGTGCATGGACTTGCATTCCTAAATAGGTTCCATAATCGAGATTTCTTGCGGACCAAAAAGTACCACTTGGGAGCCAAATTATGGGATTGTTCAATTCCCTATAAAAAGGAGTTAATTCCAAATTACCGCGAATTTTCCCTTTCTGATTGGGTTGCCAGGCAATTCCCATTTCGCCCCCCCAACCCATTTCCGGTTCGAGGTGTTGTCGATTCGGAGCCGACCAATAGAGATCGTTCAAGGTGGGTCGGCGAAAACTGCGGTGGATGTCTGTTTTGAACGTGAGCTTGGAATTGAGTTTGGTTTGGGTACCTAATCCGCTGGTGAAAACCCCTTCATGAAATTCGTAACGGGCATTTATGAGATAGGAAAAATTCAAATGGTTTGCTTTCCAAGCAGAAAAAAAAGCCGGTAGAACCCGTTGTTTCCTACCCTCATATGCTTGGGAATTCCCTTTTTGGATTTGATAATCAAGTCCAAACAAAGCCCTGCCCCATCTGCTGTTGATATACCATTCGGATTGTAAAAACGTCATTTCCGCCTGAGACGTATCGCCCGCTTGATCTTGTGCTTGGTACACCAATTGGTCATACGTATGGCCAATTTTTTGCGAAAAGTTCAAATCTTTTTGCTGAAAATCGTACTGCAGCAATTGTCGGCTATGCCAATCAAATTGAGATCCAAGTGGATTATCAGCTCCTAATAAAAAGCCTAAACCGCGATTTACCGTGCCCAATTCCGATATAAACTTGAGTTGGTGTGCTGCGTTTTGAACAGCACTTACCAGGCGGATATTTCTGCTTTCCAATTCGGAATTAAAGGACCTTCGCTTTTTTTGAAGAATGGGATCAACGTATTCGAATTGATTCTGTCTGTCCATCCACGCCCCTGTAACATTGATATACGCATTATACCAGCCCTTTCTAATTGCCAGAGAAGCCTGCTGGTTGTTTAAGCTATTGCGATCATAACTGCCTTGCACTTTTAAAGGAGTATTATATTGGATTCGATTATTGAGCATAACTGTACCACCCACGCTACCAGATCCGTAAATGGCTGAATTGCCGCCTTCTATAACCACCAATTCTTCCATCCCAAAAACACCAACGCTGTTAAAATCCATCATACCCAACATTGGGTGATTGATGGGCAATCCATTCCATAATACTTGGGTTTGGGTGGCATCTGCGCCGCGTTTGGAAACAGTAGCGGAACCTGAAACCCCGTATTCCTTAAAGAAATGGGCATTTTGTTGCAATTCTTGGGTTAATAACGAAGGGGTTTGAGGTAGGGAAATGCGCATTTCCTTTCGGCCCGTATTGGCAAATTCACTGCGATCGGCACGAATAAATACTGTATCTGCGACCGAAATGGGGTCTTTGATACTTTTTCCTGTGGCGGAATCGCCAAAGGAAATCAGCCGGGTTGCGATATGTACTACCAATAGCAGCATGTTTCGTGGTGCCCGGAAATAAATAGCATGGCATTGCCAGGGAGAACACCCCATGTGCAGCATACTACCTCGCTTTTATTCCCGAAAGCGGATATTGTGGTGAGTGTGGCAGGTCTTCTGACTTCCTCGCTGCAGGCGCCTTCCCGTTTGCACAGTGGCATAAAGGCCTGAAGCATGTCTCCCAAAGGAGATGAGGTTACAGCTGCGGGTACAGTCTCGGTCTTACACCGAAGTTCCCTTTTCATTTCAGTACAATCTTGCCCGATTGCACTAAAAACCAAAACTCGACTGCAAACATACACCCGTTTGTTTAGAACATTATACCCTTCTTTTCCACATAATTAATCGAATGATTATGCCTTATATCGAAGGCTTGTCCACATTTATGTCGAAGCTTGATTACCTTTGTCGTTATGCTCAAGCGCCGCTTTTTCGGAATTTTATTTGCAATTCCCGCAATGGTTGTGGGTCAAAATACCCGTGTATTGGACCTCTCGGCCTGCATCAAGCTTGCAATGGAGGGTAATATTGATATTTTAATAAGTGATTTGAATAGGTCGCAAAGTGCCATTGATTATGAGCAAAGTTTATGGAATTTGGGTCCCGAAGTAAGTTTTTCAGGCGGGCAATTTTACCAAAGCGGTCGGAGTATTGACCGTTTTACGAACCAATTCGTGCAAGAAACCGTTGGAAACAGCTCGGTACAATTGCAAAGCAGTTGGGTCGTTTATTCTGGGGGAAGTTTGAGAAAAGCGGTAAAGCGCAGTAAAAAACAAATGCAAGCGAGTGCCTTAGATTTGAAACAAACGCAGCAAAACATTGCCCTTAGCGTGGCACTTTCCTATTTACAATGTTTGCAAGCCAAAGAATTGCTGAAGGCCAATATTTCCAATTACGAGTCTTTATTGCAAGATCAAAAAAGGATTGAAAAACTAGTGGCCGCTGGAAGCTCCAACGAAGGGGTATTGTGGGCGGCAAAGGCACAATTGGCGCAGGCCGATGCGCAGCGGGTAGCCACTCAAAACCAGCACGAAAGTGCCCTTTTGAATCTGAAAAATTTATTGCGGATTCCGGTGACTGAAAATTTTGACATCGCCTACACCATTGCTCCAGCACCCGAATACACCCAATATCCCGCCACTTTAACCGAACTTATCGACAGTGCATTAATGAATCGAGCCGATTATCGCTCGGGACTTTTAAGACGCGAAGCAGCGGCCCTTTCCATATCTATTGCCAAAGCCCAATTCTTGCCTGTTTTATCTATCGGGGGAAATTTGAGCTCTATTTATTCGGATAAGGCACAAAGCATTACAGGTTATTCAATTTCAGGTACGCAACCTATTGGCATCGTTAAAGGCACCAATGAAATCGTAGAAGCGCCCACCTTCAATTACCAAACCCAAACCATTGCCTTTGGCACTCAAATGCAAGATAATTTCGGCCAGAGTTTTGGTGCCAACTTATCGGTGCCGCTCTTTGGTAAATTGCGCGCTCAAAACGGCGTTAGAAGTTCTAAATTGGCCTTTTTGCAACAAGATCTAAACGTAGAACGCATCCGCCAGAATGCCACAGTGGAAGTAACCAATGCCTACCAAAGTTTCAAAAATGCAGCGGCTCAATATCAAGCTCAAAGAGAGAATCATGCTGCACAACGCATGAATTTAGAATTTGTGCAAAAACGGTTTGATAACGGACAAGCGACTTATTTTGAGTTGCAATTGGCTAAAAATCAAGAGTTAATGGCGTTTCAAAACTTCCTCGTAAACAAATACGAAGCGGCCTTGCGCAACTTGATTTTGGATGTAATGTACCGCGGCGACTTGCAGTTGTTAACCCACTAAACGAAAATTCCTCATGAAGAAAAAACATATCATCATCATCGCGGTTTCGGCCGTTGTCGTATTATTGATTTTATCCTCCATTTTTAAAGGTGGCAAACAGGAAATTGAGGTGGTAACGCAGAAACTCGAACGCAGAGATATTACAGAAATTGTAACGGTAACGGGTAAAATTCAGCCCAAAAGTGAAGTTAAAATAAGTCCAGATGTCAGCGGTGAAATCACAGAAATGTATGTTTCCGAGGGCGACTCGGTAAAAAAAGGACAATTATTATTAAGTATCAATCCGGAAATTTACATTACCACTCTTAATCAATTATCCGCCAATCTGAATAATGCCAAGGCGGGATTGGCCTCTGCAGAAGCCCAAGAAATACGAGCAAAAAACAATTTAAAACTGGGTAAAGCATTGTTTGAAAGACAATCGCAATTGTATAAGGACCAAGTAATTAGTTTGCAAGAGCTGGAAAATGCAAAAATGCAATTTCAACAACAGGAAACGGAGGTTATTGTTGCTGAAAAAAGCAAGGTAGCGGCCCTTTATAACGTAAGAAGCTTGGAAGCACGCTTGGAAGAAGGACAAAAAACCTTGGGTCGAACACGAATTACAGCACCTCAAAATGGAATTGTAACACAATTAAATAGCGAGAAAGGCGAGCGTGTGGTGGGAACTGCACAAATGGCTGGAACCGAAATTATGCGCATCAGTAATTTGAACGAAATGGAAGTAGAAGTTCAAATTAACGAGAATGATATTGTGCGGGTAAAACTGAATGACGAGGCAGACATTCGCGTGAATGCCTATCCCGAGCGTGTTTTCAAGGGACATGTTACAGAAATAGCCAATTCTGCCAAATTCAACGCCACACAAAATATGAACGAACAGGTTACCAATTATACCGTAAAGGTGTTGTTGGATCCTAGCAGTTACCAGGATATCATTGCTAAAGGCAATTTACAACCCTTTTTACCCGGAATGACGGCGTCTGCGGATATCAAAACAGAAATTCGCAAAAAGGTATTGGCCTTGCCGATTTCAGCGGTTACTTCTCGGAATCCTAAATCGGATACCAAGAGTGGATTAGAGACCAAAACATGGGTTTTTCGCTATAGTAATGGAAAAGCAGAGGCCGTGGAAGTAAAAACCGGTATTCAAGACATCGATTATTTTGAATTAAAATCGGGTTTAAAAGAAGGAGATGAAATTGTAACCGAACCGGGTATGGCGGTGGCTAAAACCTTAATGGACGGCAGTAAAATTAAAAAGTAAAAAACAACTTTTTAATACGAAGCTTATACCCTAAGGCGCTTTCTCGTTCGGATTAAGCGTATTTAGAGGTATTAAATATAACCCTTCAGAAAGGTGCTAATACTGTGAAATTTTGGGGTTTCAACGGTTTTAATGGCCATCACCGCCGTAGTATTTCGCATTCTTTTTTTTCGCATCTTTCTCTTTTTTACTATAGGATTTCAAAAAGAAATATACCGCGGTAAAAACAATAACGGATATAATTACTTCGTACATAAACACTTCGCCTTTAAAGGCATTGAGAGAAGCGGCGGTAGTATCGGAATTCATGATACAAAATAACAACAAAAAGGCAATATTTGAGCCAATTTATGTGTAAATTGCGGTATATGTCAAGCAAGAATTATATCGAAACTAACAGAGAGCGTTTTTTAGACGAATTATTTCAATTGTTGCGTATCCCAAGCATAAGTGCCGATTCTGCTTACGCAGCAGATGTGCGCAAATGTGCTGAAACCGTTGCAGATTTCCTCAAGAATGCGGGTGCAGACAATGTCGTTTTAGAAGAAACCGCAGGATATCCAATTGTTTACGGGGAAAAAATTATAGATTCCAATTTGCCTACCGTTTTGGTTTACGGACATTACGATGTACAGCCCAGCGTACCCAATGATTTATGGCATACCCCACCCTTTGAACCTACGATTAAAGATGGAAAAATATATGCACGTGGCGCTTGCGACGATAAGGGACAAATGTTCATGCATGTGAAAGCCTTTGAATCGATGATGCAAACCCAAGAATTGGCTTGTAACATTAAATTCATGATCGAAGGAGAAGAGGAAGTGGGCAGTAATAATTTAGGCACGTATTGCAAAGCCAATAAAGAGAAATTAAAAGCCGATGTTATATTGATTTCAGACACTTCGATGTTAGGAAATGATTTGCCCAGTATCGATATCGGTTTGCGCGGATTGAGTTATGTAGAAGTGGAAGTTACCGGTCCTAATATTGATTTGCACAGTGGCGTTTACGGTGGCGCAGTTGCCAATCCTATTAATGTATTGTGCGATATGATTGCCAAAATGAAAGACGATAAGAACCACATTACGATTCCTGGTTTTTACGATGATGTGGTAATCGTGTCTGAAGAAGACCGCGCGGCAATGGCCAAAACACCTTTTGATTTAGAAGCCTATAAAAAACACTTAGATATTGAAGATGTAATGGGCGAAGAAGGATTTTCGACTATTGAGAGAACGGGAATCCGTCCAACTTTGGATGTAAATGGAATTTGGGGAGGCTATATCGGAGAAGGGGCAAAAACGGTTTTACCATCAAAAGCCTACGCCAAAATTTCGATGCGTTTGGTACCCAATCAAAGCTCAGACAAAATCACCAAAATTTTCAGTGACTATTTCGAATCCATAGCACCTAAGGGCGTTCGTGTAAAAGTAAGCCCGCATCATGGAGGCGAACCTGTTTTAACTCCCACCGATAGCATACCTTTTAAAGCGGCTGCTGCAGCTATGAAAGATACTTTTGGAAAAGACCCAATTCCTACACGCGGAGGCGGAAGTATTCCCATTGTAGCGCTATTTGAAAAAGAATTGCAAACCAAAACCGTATTAATGGGTTTTGGATTAGACAGCGATGCCATCCACTCTCCCAACGAACATTATGGCGTATTCA
>JAULUW010000189.1:0-1866 GCA_032111345.1 Bacteroidia bacterium | reverse complement strand
AATTGGGATATACAATCGGGGTAGGTATCGGCAAATGTCATGGCGGTTTTACCTCCCATGGAATGACCAATTAAACAAATGCGTTCGTGCTTTAATTCAGACATCAAATGTTTGATATCAGCGGCCATGGCGGCATAAGAAGCATCGGGGTGGTGGAAGGATTTACCGTGATTTCTTGCATCGAAGCTCACTACAAAAAAGGAATCCGATAAGCTTTGGGCAATATTATGCCAGTTATCGAGCATCCCAAAAACGCCATGGGCAATATAAAGGGGAGGTTTTTGCGCCTCCCCATAAGTTTTAAAATTTACAGTATGCATTAATTAAGCACTTCGGATACGGGAGTATAATCCAGTCCGAAAGCTTGACTTACTCCTTCATAAACCACTTTGCCGTTTACTACATTCAATCCTAAGCGCAAGTCTGCATTATCGTTGCAGGCTTGTTTCCAACCTTTATTAGCCAATTGTACGGCATAAGGAAGGGTTGCGTTGGTAAGTGCAAGTGTAGAGGTATAGGGAACTGCGCCAGGCATATTGGCAACGCAGTAATGAACAACGCCATCTACTACATAAGTAGGTTCGGCATGTGTGGTTGGTTTTGAGGTTTCGAAACATCCACCTTGATCGATTGCAACGTCTACGATTACCGCACCTGGTTTCATAGTCGCTAACATATCTTTGGTGATAAGTTTAGGTGCTTTGGCACCTGGGATTAAAACGCCACCGATTACCAAATCAGCTGTTTTAATGGCTTCACGGATATTGTATTCGCTGCTGTATTGGGTTTTTACGTTTGCGGCCATGAAGTCGTCTAATTGACGTAAACGGTTCAAATTCACATCCATGATGGTTACATCGGCACCCATACCCGCGGCCATTTTAGCCGCTTGTGTTCCTACAACACCACCGCCTAAAACGATTACATTAGCGGGTTTAACACCGGGCACGCCTCCTAAAAGTATGCCCAAACCACCCATGGGTTTTTCCAAGTATTTAGCACCTTCTTGGATACTCATGCGACCTGCAACCTCACTCATTGGAACCAATAAAGGAAGGGTTCTGTTGACTTCAACCGTTTCATAGGCTAAACAAACAGCACCAGATTTAATCATGGCATGCGTAAGGGGTTCGTAAGAAGCAAAATGGAAATAGGTAAATAACAATTGATTGTCGCGAATTAATGGATATTCCGATTCAATAGGTTCTTTAACTTTAACGATCATTTCGGCAATGGCGTACACTTCTTCAATGGTTTGAAGAATGTGCGCACCTGCTTGTGCATATTGTTCGTCGGAAAAACCGCTTCCGTTTCCTGCTGTGTGCTGCACATAAACCGTGTGGCCATGTTTAACGAATTCTTGAACACCTCCTGGTGTTACCGCAACGCGGTTCTCGTTATTTTTGATTTCCTTAGGTACCCCGATTATCATAAAAAAATTTCCGCAAATATACGCTATCGCAATGAAATACGTATCGACTAATGTTGCTGAGCTAATGCTTTATTCATAAATAATTTAACGGATTCTTCGGTGCTGATGAAATCGATTTTTGAAGTCAATTTGTCGCTTTTTTTCTTCCAGCTCAGAAGAGCGCTGCTGAAATTTATATCCAAGCGATCAATAACGGGAACGTTAAATTCTTCTAATGCGGCCGCATTGCAATATTGTTCATATTGACCTTGAATGGGTATTACCATGAGCGGTTTTCCCAGAAAAAGTGCTTCAGCGGGTGTTTCAAAACCTGCACCGCAGATAACACCACAGCTTGTGATCATGCTTTGTGAAAAGCCCTCATTGGATATGGGCATCCAAGTAATGTTGTAGTCTTTTTCCTCTTTTTTACATTCTTTTGAGAAAATTTGGAA
>JAULUW010000188.1:0-1522 GCA_032111345.1 Bacteroidia bacterium | reverse complement strand
CCCTTGTTCAACAAGCCAATCAATCACCTGTTTTTTAAGTTCAAAGCCAGCGTGATCGCTTCCAATGGGAATAATTTTGTTCATCTTTTTTTCTGCAAATCTAACGAGTTATTTGATACAAAAATTAATTAAACGTGTCTTGTTTGATTAGATTCTGTCCATTTTATAAAATTGATTGGATTTTGTACCTTTGCAAGAATTTATTTTAAAGTAGATTCAAATGTCTTTACAAAATTTAGCACAAGTTACAGAAGGATTAACGTACGACGATGTTTTGTTAGTTCCCGCTTATTCTGAAGTGCTTCCCAGAGATGTTCAATTAAAAAGTTCTTTCACGCGTAATATTCAGGTGAATACACCTATTATTTCTGCTGCGATGGATACCGTTACAGAAGCTAAGTTAGCAATTGCTATTGCTCAACAAGGAGGCATCGGGGTGATACATAAAAACATGAGTGTTGAATTACAAGCCACTCATGTTCGTAAAGTTAAACGTTCTGAAAGTGGAATGATCATAGATCCAATTACTCTATCTGAAGAAGCCCTGGTTAAAGATGCGCTCGATGTAATGAGAGAATACGGCATTGGTGGCATCCCCGTGATTGATGAAAACAAAACGTTGAAGGGCATCCTAACTAATCGTGATTTGCGCTTTGAAAAAAACATTGATCGACCTGTAAATGAAATCATGACTTCTGAAAACATTATTACTACGGTTGACGGAACAGATTTACAAACGGCAGAAGGTATTTTACAAGAAAATAAAATCGAAAAGCTTCCTGTTGTCGATGAAAAAAATCGACTAATCGGTTTAATTACCTACAGAGACATCATCAAAGTTAAAGAACACCCGTATTCGTGCAAAGATCATTTGGGTAGATTGCGAGTGGCGGCCGCTGTAGGTGTAACTCACGATACGATGGAACGCGTCAAGGCGCTTGTGGAAGCAGGAGTGGATGCTATTGTTATCGACACAGCGCACGGACACACTAAAGGGGTTGTCGATCAGTTGAAAGAAGTTAAAAAAGCATATCCTAAACTGGAAGTAGTCGTTGGAAATATTGCTACTGGTGAGGCGGCCAAATATTTGGTAGAAGCAGGAGCAGATGCCGTAAAAGTAGGAATTGGGCCTGGATCTATTTGTACAACCAGAATCATTGCCGGAGTGGGCGTTCCACAACTTTCCGCAGTAAATGAAGTGGCCAAAGCCATTGAGGGTTCTGGTGTTCCGGTCATTGCTGATGGAGGTATTCGTTATACTGGTGACATCGTTAAAGCAATTGCTGCAGGGGCAGATACCGTTATGTTGGGCTCTATGTTTGCTGGGGTTGAAGAATCTCCGGGAGAAACAATCATTTACGAGGGTAGAAAATTCAAATCATACCGAGGAATGGGCTCTATTGAGGCCATGCAAAAAGGATCTAAAGACCGTTATTTCCAAGATGCTGAAGACGATATCAAAAAACTTGTTCCTGAAGGTATTTCAGGTCGCGTTCCGTATAAAGGAAATTTAATCGAAGTA
>JAULUW010000187.1:0-15922 GCA_032111345.1 Bacteroidia bacterium | reverse complement strand
GCACTACCAACAAGAGCTTTTTCAAAACCCGGAAGATTATATGGAAATTACGCAATTACGAATCATAGAAACCGCAGTCGCATTAATTATTTATGTAATAATAAAATTGCTACTTAATCGCTATGTAAACAATATAGTAGTGGGCAATGTGAGTACTTCAAAAGGAAGCAAAATCGTTAAGAAGGCCATCAACTTAACCCTTTTGTCTGCCTTTATAATTGTGCTTTTATCAATTTGGGGGGTTAACCAATCGGAACTCGCTGTTTTTGTGGGTTCCGTGCTAACCGTTATAGGAATCGCCTTATTTGCTCAATGGTCCATTTTGTCGAATATTACCTCCGGCATCATCATATTCTTCAATCATTCCGTACAATTAGAAGACACTATTTTGATCATAGATAAAGATTATGAAATAGAAGGAAAAATTGCCGATATCAAATTGTTTTTTGTAGTTATCGAAACAACAAACAAAGAACTCATCTACATCCCCAACAGTATTTTTCTGAATAAAATGATCAAAAAGAAAACGAATGTGTAAATGTATTTAGGATATGCATCTTTGCATTTTCTCCAATTTATGCGCCTAAAAAACCTGGGATATTTACAGGAAGCAATGTGCCGTCTTGGAATTATTCAGAGGAATAATCCTTATATTTACAGCGAAAAAAGGATTATTTAGGTTTTAAGTTTGCGTCTTTAATAATCCTATTTAGGTATTAAAAATCAAGAATGAAAAATACAATTTTAGGTATATCAGTGTTCGCATTAACGTCATTAAATGCACAATGGATAGAATCGGATTTTACCGTTTCGGGACAAAAAGCATTGGGTTTACGTTCCCTGTATTTTATCAATAAAGACACAGGTTGGGCCGTTGGAGATGCCATTTCGAAGGCGCAAATTCTTAAAACCGTCGATGGGGGCAAAAATTGGGTTGCTCAAAATTCCAATTCTTTTGAGAATTTAGACAATGTATATTTTAGCAGTCCCAATGTGGGCTTTACTACAGGAGACAATGGCACTTTTTTAAAAACGCTTGATGGCGGTAACACCTGGAGCTCCGTAACAACTATTCCCGGTTCTAATTTCCGTCCGAGTTATTTGTCTAAATTTTATTTTACCTCTAATTACACAGGTTTTTACACTACCGATTATGCCATTTTCAAAACTAACGATAGCGGTGAGAACTGGAATGCCGTTTTAGAAAATGCAGAAGCACCAATTACCAATATCGCCTTTAATTCGGAGGGTGTACACGGAATTGCGGTTTGCTTTAGCGGAAAAGTTTACAAAACCACGGATTCAGGTAAATCTTGGGATTTAGTTCCGCAATTTACGGGATCGTATTTTTGGGATGTTTCCTTTACCGATAAACGCATTTTTATTTCAGGAGCAAAAGCCCTGTATCAATCCTTAGATACCGGAAATACTTGGACAGAAGTGGCGTTTTCCCGAACAATGCCAGAAAATGGGTACGAATCTGTTTCGTTTCCTACGGATAAAATTGGTTTTTGTGCGGGATCGCCTTATGAAATATACAATACCACGGATGGGGGAAATACTTGGAATTATCAGGTTTCTTTACAAAATGTGTATGCTCCTCATATTCAAATGATCGATGAAAATATTGGGTATATTTTAGCAGATCCAAGTACCGGGAAATTTTACAAAACGAACAATGGGGGAAATGCTGAAAATTCGACTTTCGCCTCTGAAACGTCTAAAAATGTGAGTGTACGCGTTTATCCCAATCCCGCAAACGCGCTTTTAACCTTGGAATTTGCACAAAATGCACTTCGTGTGGGATATCAAATATTAATCACCAATGCCTTAGGAGAAGTGCTGTATGCTGCACCCATATCCCAACAAAAATCCCAAGTAGACCTCTCTAATTGGGAGGGACTAGGCCTCATTTTTGTACAAGTCTTAGATTCCCAAAATAAATCGATTGCGCAAAGCAAAATCATCCTCGACTAATAAATAAATACGCTATCTTTCGGCCTATTGCTTCAATGGGATTAACAAAATCAGAACTTAAAATTTTCTTGGATGAAAAGGTCTTTGAATTCAATACCCCTGCGTTTATTGAGCCCGATCCCATCAGCGTGCCGCATCGATATTCCCTCAAAGAAGATATTGAAATTGCCAGCTTTCTCGTGGCTTCTATTGCATGGGGAAATCGAAAAATGATTACCCAAAATGGACACCGTATGATGGATTTCTTGGGAAATTCCCCTTACGACTTTGTCATGTCTCACGATGAATACCAACTGGAACGTCTTGAATCTTTTGTGCATCGCACTTTTAATGGCGAAGATTTTAAATATTTCATTAAGGCCTTGAAGCACATTTATCAGGCACATGGTGGATTAGAAGCGATTTTTACAAAATACCAAACCAAAGACTCCTTACAGCCTGCCATTCATGAATTGCATCGCATTTTCTTCGAAATAACGCATCCCCAACGGACCCGAAAACACGTTGCGGATCCCAAGAAAGGAAGCGTAGCCAAAAGAATCAACATGTGTCTGAGGTGGTTGTGCAGAAAAGACCAAACAGGGGTGGATTTTGGTATTTGGAGTATCGACCCCGCTAAATTATCCTGTCCTTTGGATGTTCATTCGGGTAACGTAGCTCGAAAATTAGGCTTAATCAATCGCAAGAATAACGACCTCAAAGCACTCGAAGAATTGGATGCGGCACTGCGTGATTTAGATCCTAAAGATCCAGTGAAATATGATTTTGCACTCTTTGGGTTGGGGATTTTTGATGGTTTCTAGACCCAAAATCCAAAGGCAATGAACAAGACAGGCCATTTTCATGTTTAAAGAGTAGCAATACGAATATTTTATGGAAGACGTGATAATAATAGGTGCGGGAATAAGTGGAATTTTAACGGGATATCTTCTAAAAAAGAAAAATATTGATTTCAAAATAGTGGAGGCCCAAAATCGTTTGGGCGGACGCATTCACACCGTTTATGGAAACAACGAAACGCCTATGGAAATGGGTGCCACCTGGTTCAGTAAAGAACATCATAATCTCTTGGCGCTGCTTTCTGAAATAGGAGTAGGGTATTTTGAGCAGCATACCGAAGGAATTACCTTGCTGGAGAACCAACCCTTTGAACCACCCCATCATTATGTCGTTCCACCCAATACCCATTCGTCATACAGGGTGCAAGGTGGGACTTACAGTATCATTCATGCTTTGACCCAGCAAATAGGCAAGGAGCGCATACAGTTGCATACGGAAATAATTCAAATTATCGAGGAAGGGGATCATCTCAAACTCATTGATAATTCACAAAATACCATTTCATGTAATAGGCTAGTTATCGCCATGCCCCCGAGAATTATTGCAAACAAGATAGATTTTGTGCCCGCCTTGCCTAAAAGTGTGACGCAAATTATGGAAAATACGCAAACCTGGATGAGCGGATCCATTAAGTTTTCAGTGGAATACAAAAGGCCTTTTTGGTTGGAAAAGGGATTCTCAGGAACTGCGTTCAGTCAATCGAGATTGGCATCTGAAATGTACGATCACAGCCATTTCGAAAAATCGAAATTTGCGTTAAAAGGATTCCTAAATGGATCCGCCGCGCACTATTCGGAGGAGGAACGCAAGGAAAAAGCCATCGCCCAACTCACGCATTATTTTGGTCCTGAGGCGCAATCGTTTTTGAGTTATACCGATAAAATTTGGGATGATTCTTTTATTCATACCCCAAACGATTGGTATCTCTCTGCCCATCAAAACAACGGCCATCCTGTATTAATCGATGCCTATATGAATAACAAAATCGCATTCACGGGAACAGAAACGAGCCGTTATTTTGGTGGATATATGGAGGGTGCCGTTATTGCGGCAAATCGCATTGCGAACGATTTTACTTAGTTTCCGATTGCATTTTTAAGGTCTTCTACCAAATCATCGATGTGTTCGATACCTACACTTAAACGAATCAAACTGTCTTTCAAGCCGTTTTTCAAGCGTTCTTCGCGTGGAATACTGCCATGTGTCATAGACGCAGGGTGACCGATTAAACTCTCAACACCTCCCAAGCTCTCAGCCAAAGCAAAAAGATGGGTATTTTTAAGAACTTGCAGCGCATCTTCCATGGCATCGCCTTTTAGAGTAAAGGAAATCATCCCTCCAAAATCGCGCATTTGCTTAGCGGCAATTTGGTGATTCGGATGGGTTTCAAATCCAGGCCAATATACGGCATCCACCTTGGGATGGTTCTTCAAAAAGTTTGCAATAACGCGACCGTTTTCGCAATGACGTTGCATACGGATATGTAAGGTTTTGAGTCCTCGCAATACCAAAAAACAATCTTGAGGTCCGGGAGTGGCACCACAGGTATTTTGAATAAAGGCCAAACGTTGGTGTAAGTCGGCATCCTGCACACATAAAATGCCCATTACCACGTCGCTGTGTCCATTGATGTATTTGGTTGCAGAATGCATAACGATATCCGCACCCCATAAAACAGGATTCTGCAAATACGGTGAAGAGAAGGTATTGTCAACCACTACCAAGGCATTGGCTTCATGTCCGATAGCCGCTACCGCCTCGATATCAATGATTCGCAATAAGGGATTGGTTGGGGTTTCTACCCAAATCATTTTGGTGTTTTCGGAAATAAGCGGACGGATATTCTCCGCATTGCTCATGTCTACGAAATGAAATTTTATGCCCATTTTGGCAAAAATGGTAGTAAAAATACGATAACTGCCACCGTATAGATCATTGGTAGCAATGACTTCATCGCCTGGAGACAATAATTTAATACAAGCGTCAACAGCGCCCATGCCTGTGCTGAAACACAAGCCAAAATTCATTTGTTCCAATGCCGCAATATTCTTTTGCAAAACATCGCGCGTAGGGTTTTGAGTACGTGCATACTCATAACCTTTGTGTTCGCCAGGCGCACTTTGCACATAGGTACTCGTTTGGAAAATAGGCGTCATGATTGCCCCGGTACTCGGATCAGGTTCGATGCCCGCATGGAGCACATTGGTTTCGATATGCTTATAAGTTTTCATGGGTTAATATTTGTAAAATTACGTTTGGAAAATGCTCATGTTCAAGCTCGTGAATGCGATGTGCTAATTGTTCAGGAGTTTCGGATGGATCTACAGGAATTTCCGCTTGAAATAGGATAGCGCCTTCGTCGTATTCTTCGTTTACGCGATGAATGGTAATGCCGGTTACGACTTCTTTCTGGTTTAACACCGCCTCATGCACGTGCATCCCATACATGCCTTTGCCCCCAAATTTGGGTAGCAAGGCAGGGTGCAAATTGATGATGGTATTTGGAAATAACTGAATGAGATAGGAGGGAATTTTCCATAAAAACCCAGCTAATACAATGAGGTCAGGAGCGTCTGCTTGCAGTTGAGACTTCCAGGAAGCTTGAATTTCTTCTTTCCATTCTTCTTTGGAAATCATGCAAACGGGAATGTCCAAGTTTGTGGCTCGTTCTATTACGCCCGCATTGGGGTTATTGCAATATATCCGGGCTACATGGACCGATTTGCCATGTAAATTTTTGATGATGTTTTCGGCATTAGTACCCGAACCAGAAGCAAAAATAACTATCGTTTTCATGGTATTGGCTCGTAACTATGCGCTTAGAATTCTGGGATTTTTTCTTAGGGAAATCAATCGGTTAGTAGCGATTAATTGTGATTTTTGGTATGCTTATACCCACCAACAACCAAGCGTTGGCCTACATGAATCCGAGAATTGCGCAAACCGTTATTGCGCATAATCGTTTGTACAGGAACCCCGTATTTGGTCGATAAATGGCTCAAGGTCTCGCCGCGTTTTACGATATGCACGTGTCGTCCATTTGCTTTGGATCGCGAACTGCGCGATTCGGTATTGCGCGAATAGGCATTTCGTGAAAAGCTGGATGAGGAGATGTCTGCGGTACTCAATGCGGCATACTGCTGCAAAGAATCGTTTTCCGACATGAAACACATGCTATATGAATAAGGAAGCAGAATCGTGTTATTGGTCGCATTTCCAGTATTCGGTTTGATGAATTCGCAATTGAGCGACATCAAATCCGATTTTTGATCGCCCGCCAAATACGTACACATTTTAGCCAAGTGCAAACTGCTATCTACCCGTGTAGGGACTAAAAATTGTGTTTGGGTATTGTATTGGGGTCGAGAAGCATGTTTGGTAAAGTTCAATACATAAGCAGCCGCAATAAATTTGGGCACGTAATAACGCGTTTCCTTAGGAAGGTAAGGAAGGATTTCCCAAAACGTCTTTTTGTTTCCTCCGGCGCGGCGAATGGCTCTTTGAACATTGCCTGCACCGCAATTGTAAGAAGCAATGCTCAGCAACCAATTGTCAAAAATATTTTGGCTGTTGGAAAAATATTCGCATGCTTTTTCTGTAGATCTCAAAATGCTTTTGCGTTCATCTAATGAATAGTTGATGGTCATGCCCATGTGTTTTCCGGTATAGGGCATAAACTGCCACAGTCCCGTTGCACCTGCCCAAGAAACGGCATTGGGATTCAAGGAAGATTCAATTACGGAAACGTATTTCAATTCTGTGGGAAGTCCTTTTTTATCTAATATTTCCTCAAAAATAGGAAAGTACAAACTCATACGCTCGTGCAATCGGTCGTAATAACTGGGGTGTAAACTGCTGAAATAACGAATTTGTTCCTCTACCAAACGGTGGTATTCAAACGGAATGGAACTGCCTAAAAGCTTCATGGCTTCTTCGAAATCGACGCGATTAAAACCTTGATTTACATCCCATTCAGGTACTAAATGAGAAGGGATTTTAGCGTAAAGATTTTGAGTTAAACTATCAATTCGGGCAATAGAGTTTACAGAATTTTTAACCGGTGGGGGTATTGGAGCTTGTGCTTGCAGTCCTTCAAAGGAAGTACAAATACTTCCGATCAATAAGAATGCCGTTTGAAAGATGTTCAAAGAGAGGTGTTTCATTTTAACTTTCGCAATTTACAACATGAATCTCATTATTCCGTTTTTGGGGCTCAAAACCATAGAAGTAATTGTTGTATATTTGTGGAAAAGGACCCCTAGAACGCTTATAAAACGGGTACTTTGAATCCATTTTTAGACACCTAATTTGTTATGAACGAACCCGTTTTGTCTCCACTAAAATCTCCCAAAAGCGCCACCGAAACGCAAGTGCAAATGTTGCATAAAAAGATGCCCTTGCACGTCTTAAGAATGGGTATTCCCAAAGAAATAACCTTCCAAGAAAACAGAGTACCACTTACCCCAGCGGCAGTGGGCTATTTAGTAGGATTGGGACATGAAATTATCATTCAAGCCGGGAGTGGGGCAAATGCCAATTTTAGCGATTTAAGTTACAGCGAAAACGGGGCAATGGTAACACACGATGTTCGGGAAGTTTACCAATCTGATGTCGTTCTGAAAATAGATCCCCCAACCCTCGAAGAATTGCGTTTTATGAAACCCGGTCAGTTGCTGATTTCGGCATTGCAAATCAATCAACTCGATGGGAATATGCTCAAACAGCTATTGGATAAAAAAATTCATGCCATGGCATACGAATTTATTGAAGATGAATCCGGTGCGCTTCCCCTAATTCGGGCCATGAGTGAAATTGCGGGAACAGCATCCATAATGATTGCTGCAGAATATCTCAACAATACCCATACAGGAAAAGGCGAACTTTTAGGCGGATTTGCAGGAGTGCCCCCCACGCAAGTGGTTATTTTAGGGGCAGGGGCAGTGGGTGAATTTGCAACCAAATCGGCAATAGGCCTCGGAGCAAATGTTAAAATTTTCGACAACGATGTTTACCGTTTACGCAGAATTCAAAAAACATTCGGACACCACCTGTATACCTCAACCTTGCAACCGCAAACCTTGCAATCAGCCATTCAACGCGCCGATGTGGTTATTGGTGCCTATTCTGGTAAAAATCACCGAAGCCCCATTCTCGTAACCGAAGAAATGATCATGGGTATGAAACCCCACTCAGTTCTCATCGATATCGCGATCGACCGCGGAGGGAATTTTGAAACTTCCCAACTGACGTCACACGAAAACCCGATTTTTAAAAAACACGATGTGATCCATTATTGTGTACCCAACATTCCCTCAAGAGTAAGTAGAACCGCCAGTTACGCTTTGAGTAACTTGTTTACACCCTTATTGGAGGAAATAGTAACACAAGGAGGATTTGCTGAAGCCATAAAAATCAATCGGGGACTTCGCAGAGGAACCTATATGTATAAGGGCAGTCTCACCAATAAGCAATTGGCATTGAAATTTGGCCTTCCCTACAAAGATTTGGATTTGATGGTTGGGGTTTTCAGCTAATTTGCAGTTGAAACCGATTCTGTTTTGCCACCCACTTCAAATAAGGTAAAGGAAACCGGGAAAGGAGCGAAGTGTTCTTTAATACGGGCACCATGGGTATCACTGATGAAAATCTGACCATAATCGTCGGAACATACCATTTCCATCAATCGCTGTGAGCGTGTGGCATCAATTTTTTCGAAGATATCATCCAACAACAACAGGGGCAAATCGCCCGATTTACGCCGTAAATACTGATATTGCGCCAATTTAAGAGCCACAACAAAGGTTTTGATTTGGCCCTGTGAACCAAATTTCTTCAAGGGCATACCATCAATTTCAAATACGAGATCGTCTTTGTGTATGCCTTGGGTGCTGCGTTGGGCGTACACGTCTTTTTGCGCATGGGTCTTTAAAATCTGGGCAAAATCGCCTCCAATAAGGGTAGATTCATACGTTAATGAAACGGGTGTTTCCGATTGGGCCAAAGCTTGATGTATTTCCTGAAAAACCGGTAAAAATTCAGCAATAAACGCCTGTCTGTTTTGAGAAATGCGCTTTCCCAAGGGAATCAAACTGCGGTCGTAACTTTCTAACAAGATGATGTCCATCAAGCGACCATCCAAACTCTTCAAGAAGGCATTGCGCTGTTCAATGACCTTTCGGTAATCGATCAAATCTTGTAAATATTCTTTATTTAATTGACTGATGCTGAAATCGATAAAGCGCCTGCGTTCTTCCGATCCTTCAAATACCAATGACGTATCATAAGGGGTAATAAATACCGCCTGTAAAAAGCCAATATGGTCGACCAAACGGGAATAGGCTTTCCCATTTTTCTTGAAAGTTTTCTTTCGGGTTTCCCCAAAACTCGCCAAAAGTTCGTACTCTTGATCCTTTTGCAACCTCGCAAATACAGAGGATTCCGATTGTCCAAATCGAATCAATTGTTGATCACTGTGGTTGAAATAGCTTTTCGTATTACTTAAATAATACAGGGCATCTAAAATATTTGTTTTCCCCACACCATTAAGTCCCGCAAACGCATTTATTTTATCGCTAAACGACCATGATTGCGATTCGTGATTCTTGAATTGGTATAACTTGAGTTCGGTGATGCGCACGGTCCACGAAATTAATTCAATAACAGGGCATCTGAATGCCATGTGCGTAAATTGCGATAAAATGAGGATAAACGTGGAAAGTATCCCCCGAAAGGTTAATTTTGTACCATGTTAAAACGCGGCTTCGCTTTATTTCTCGGGGGAATTGTTTTCACGGCTATGCTTTTTGATTCATGTTCAGAGTCAAAACAGGACAACCGATACGTTCCTTATGTGTTTAATACGAATGAATTAGACAGTTTAGTTAAACTAAAGGTTGCACTTCTGGATGAAGTAAAACGCACAGATGGCTCGCTATTTGAAAAACGGTATTATTTGGGCGATTCGGTGAAATACATCCTAACCTATAATAAAAGTCAAACCTTATTAAATGTGTCCAAACATGAAGGAGCCGATGAAGTTTGGACCGAAAATTACTATCCAAACGGACAGCGTTTGTCAAGATTTACGCGCGAAACAGATGCCAGAACGGGTGCATCGTATTATCAAGGCCCTTATCAATCGTATTACCAAACGGGTTGGTTGAAAGAAGAAGGTATGTATAAGTTAGACAAGCCCTTTTGGATGTTGCCTTATACAGAAAGTGGAATGTCTGGCGATACCATATTTTACGAATACCAAGAAGGCGATACCAGCAATGCCGAACCTTTGGAAATCAAGTAAAATTATTTTTCCAAACTTCTTCACACCCTCACTATGCGCAAAATGAAAGCCGTAATTTTGGTCTTTCCGTATGCCTTCATTTTCACATCTACACGTTCATACCCAATATTCATTGCTCGATGGAGCTGCTGAAGTAAAGAAGCTCATTCAAAAGGCAAAAGCCGATAATATGCCAGCCGTGGCCATAACCGATCACGGAAACATGTTTGGCGCATTCGATTTTTATGTGGAAAGCACCAAACAAGGCATCAAACCCATAATTGGCTGTGAATTTTACATGGTGCACGACCGATTTGAAAAATCATTCGGTCAAGGTAAAAAAGATAAGCGGTACCATCAGCTTCTTTTGGCAAAAAACGAAACCGGTTATCGCAATTTAAGCAAACTCTGTTCACTCGGATATTTAGAGGGTTTGTACAGCAAATATCCTCGGATCGACAAAGAACTGTTGAAACAATATTCAGAGGGATTGATTGCTACTTCGTGTTGTATTGGTGCCGAAATTCCACAAGCTATTTTATTTAAAGGAGAAGAAGAAGCCGAAAAGTTATTTGTAGAATGGCATAATTTATTCGGCGATGATTTTTATGTGGAACTCCAACGCCATGGGCTCAAAAATATCGACAATACCGGTTTGAGTCAGGAAGACATCAATCAAACCCTCATAAAGTTTGCCCGGAAATACAACGTATCGATCATTGCCACAAACGATTCGCATTATATCGATCAGCAAGATGCGAACGCACACGATATTTTGCTTTGCATCAATACATCTGAATTTCAAGCGACGCCAAAAGCAACCAATGAAGAAAGCGGCAAAGGCTTTCGGTTTGGATTTCCCAATGAAGAATTTTTCTTCAAAACCCAAGAAGAAATGTCGGAATTATTCAAGGATTTGCCGGAAGCCTTGGAAAATACCAATAAACTGATTGATACGATCGATACGCCCGACTTGAATCGCGACATCGTTTTGCCGAATTATGCCATTCCCGAAGGTTTTTTGGATATGAAAGCCTATTTGCGACATTTGGCCTACGAAGGCACGCGAAAAAGGTATGGCGGGGTGATACCGCTACAAGTGGAAGAGCGTTTAGAGTTTGAATTGCATACCATTTGCGAATCCGGATTTGAGGGTTACTTCTTAATTGTTCAGGATTTTACCACCGCCGCCCGTGAAATGGGCGTTTGGGTGGGTCCCGGTCGCGGTTCCGCGGCTGGAAGTTTAGTCGCCTATGTGCTGGGAATTACCAACGTGGATCCCGTAAAATACGATTTGCTTTTTGAGCGTTTCTTGAATCCGGAACGCGTAAGTATGCCCGACGTCGATATCGATTTTGACGATCAGGGTCGAGATCGGGTAATTGAATATGTGGCCAAAAAATACGGGGAAAGACGGATTGCTCAAATCATTACCTATGGCACCATGGCGGCGAAAAGTGCCATTCGAGATGTAGGTCGTGTGTTGCAATATCCCTTATCGGAAACCGATCGATTATCGAAATTGGTGCCGCTAAACATGAAATTAAAAAAGCTCTTTCATGTAAATCCGGATACTTTGGCCAAAGACGATAGTATCAATATTAAGCCTGAAGAAATAGAAAATGTGCGCGAATTGCAACGCATTTATAACGGCAAAGAGGAGGCAACCAAAGTACTTCACGATGCCGAAAAATTGGAAGGAAGCGTGCGCAATACCGGGGTTCATGCCTGTGGAATTATCATCGCACCCCAGGATATCGATGAATTGGTGCCGGTAGCAAGAAGTAAAGATTCTCCTTGGATGCAAGTGCAATACGATGTAACCCAAATTGAAGAAGCCGGATTATTGAAGATGGATTTCTTGGGACTCAGTACCTTGAGTATCCTAAAAGATGCCATTCAACTCGTTAAAGAGACCACCGGCGATATCATCGATATTGATGAAATACCCCTCGATGATGAAAAAACATACGAGCTGTTTCAAAGAGGCGAAACCAACGGGATTTTCCAGTTTGAAAGTGCGGGTATGCAAAAATACATGCGTGATTTAAAGCCCACGCAATTTGGAGATTTAATCGCTATGAATGCGCTTTATCGCCCGGGTCCGATGAAGTATATTCCCGAATTCGTAGATCGCAAACACGGCCGAAAACCCGTTCTGTACGACCTGCCCGAAATGGAAGATTATCTCCGAGAAACCTATGGAATTACAGTTTATCAAGAGCAGGTAATGCTTTTGAGTCAGAAAATAGCAGGATTCTCAAAAGGTAAAGCCGACGTATTGCGTAAAGCAATGGGTAAAAAGAAAAAGGACATCATCGATAAACTCAAATCAGAGTTCATGGAAGGGGCCTTGGCAAAAGGGTATCCGGAAAAAGTTCTGCATAAAATTTACAGCGACTGGGAAGAATTTGCGCAATACGCATTCAATAAATCGCATTCTACGTGTTATGCGGTGATTGCATTTCAAACGGCTTACTTGAAAGCCCATTATCCCGCGCAATTCATGGCCGCCGTATTGAAAAGCAATATGGGGGACATTAAAAAAATCACCTTTTATATGGAGGAATGCCGCCGAATGGGGATGAAGGTTTTAGGTCCAGATATCAATGAAAGCCGATCCGCATTTACGGTAACAAAAAATGGAGAAGTCCGTTTTGGTATGAACGCCGTAAAGGGTGTTGGGGAAAATGCGGTGGATGAAATTCTTGCCGATCGCGATAAAAACGGTCCGTATTCCAGTATTTTCGAACTAACCTCTCGCGTTAATTTAAGAGCCGTGAATAAGCGCAATCTTGAAAATATGGCCAAGGCCGGCGTTTTTGACTTCGACGAACGCTACCACCGCGCACAATATATTTCAACCGATTCCCAAGGAAAAAATGGCATTGAATTGGCCCTGCGATATGGTCAAAAAGTACAATCGGATAAATTAAGCGGCCAAATGGGTCTTTTCGGTGGAAATGACGCAGAAAGTGTGGAACAAGAACCCAAATTACCCCCTGTTGAACGATTTTCCTTATTGGAAGAACTTAAAATAGAAGAAGAATTGGTCGGCGTATTTCTCAGCAGGCACCCCTTAGACGGTCATAAATTTCTTCATGAACTCATTAAACCTACCCCCATTCAGGATTTCGTAAAGGCCTTTGATGAAAAGGAACGATTGGAATTTAGAATGATGGGAATTGTTACGGCAGCTCGAGAAATAATGGGTCAATCGGGAGTTCCCTATGGAAGAATGACGATAATGGACTATTCAAGTTCTACGGAATTATCGTTTTATCGGGACGCATTCATGCGCTATAAATCTTTCTTAAGTCGCGATTACGTGCTCCTTATTACAGGGGTCGTAGAACCCAGTAGAGATGGAACCCGTTCGATGATTTCCTATAAATCCGTGCGTTTGGCTTCTGAAATTGATACGGATAAACTGGTGCGTACCATAACGGTAAAAATGCGACCCTCGGACTTGTTCAATGGCCAACATCAGACCTTGTGCGATGTACTCGATCAGTTTCCCGGAAATACAAAATTGTATTTTAGTTTCAGCGATCCCGAGGATGATATGGGCCTCGTGCTCGTATCAAATAATAAAATCGAATACGGGCCGGATGTCGTAGAGCTTTTTGAGGAAATGGGAATACGTCACGAACCAGAGTTAAGCATAAAAATATGAAAGTATCAGGATTTGCTATTGCCCGTAATGTGCTAAAAGCCGATTATCCCATTGGAGAATCGCTGCGCTCTATCGCCCCCCTTTGCGATGAAATTGTGGTTGCTGTTGGAAAAAGCGACGACGATACCCGGACATATATTGTTTCTTTGGGAATTCCCCAATTGAAAATTATTGACACGGTTTGGGACGATTCACTGCGCCTCGGAGGTCGGGTTCTTGCCGATGAAACCAATAAAGCATTGGCGGCTACCGATCCCAACAGCGATTGGTGTTTTTATATGCAAGCAGACGAATGCATTCACGAGTCTGAAATCGAAAAAATCAGAAATGCGATGCAAGAAAATCTTGACAAACCAGAGGTCGAAGGCTTGTTGTTTCATTACCTTCATTTTTATGGGAATTATAATTTTGTGGGAGATTCGAGACGCTGGTATCCCAATGAAATTCGCATAATCAGACAAGGATTGGGTGTTAAATCTTGGAAAGATGCCCAAGGATTTAGATCGCAAAAAGACACGAAACTAAAAGTAAAACATACAAATGCCACCGTTTACCATTACGGCTGGGTAAAACACCCCGAACAACAACAAATAAAACAACAACAATTTCATCGATTGTGGCATTCCGACGAGAAATTGAAGGAAATCATTACCGATAGCCCCGATTTCGATTATTCGAATATCGATAGCATTAAATTCTTCGAAGGAAGTCATCCTAAAGTTATGGAAGACCGAATTGCCCGTATAAATTGGGAAATTCATATCGATCCCAAAGCCAAAAAGTTTACACCCAAAACGTGGTTTCTATATTGGTTCGAAAAGATTTTTGGAATTCGAATCGGTGCCTATAAGAACTATACCTTGCTGCGATGAAGGTATTGGATGCCGTTATCGTCGGTGGAGGCGCCGCAGGATTTTTTTGCGGATGTGAATTACTTCTACAAAAACCAAACCTGCAAGTAGAAATTTGGGAAAAGTCGGCAAAGGTTTTATCTAAGGTGCGCATTAGCGGAGGCGGCAGATGTAATGTAACCCACGACCTTCGAGAAGCGCGAAATTTGATTAAAAAATATCCCAGGGGGGCGAAATACCTGCGCTCAAAATTCAGTGAATTCGGGGTCGATCAAACGGTAGAATGGTTTGAAAACAAAGGTGTAAAGCTTAAAATTGAATCAGATGGCCGGATGTTTCCAATTTCCGATAATTCGGAAACCATTGCCCAATGTTTGGAGCAAACTTTTAGTGAAAATGGAGGAAAATTAAGAGTGCAAACCACTTTGGATCGTTTCGAGTTTCAAGATGGTTTATGGAATCTGATAACGGCAGAAGGCACACACATACAATCGAAATTTCTCGTTTTTGCCTTGGGCGGCTTAACCGATGTCAAGGCCAAATGGTTTCAAAGCCAATTGCCGATACAAATAACTACATTAGCCCCTTCGATCTTCACCTTGAATATTTCGGATCCCCCATTACACGAATTATCGGGCGTATCTGTTTCCCACGGACGGATAAAATACGAAGGAATAAAAGCGGATTACGAAGGTCCTGTTTTAATTACCCATTGGGGTCTAAGTGGGCCCGCTGTTTTAGCTTCCAGTGCCTATCAAGCCTTGGCCCTGAGAGAAAAACAATACCAAATAACGGTACAAGTTGGCTGGGTTTCAAATAAAGATGAAGAAGCGATTAGGAGCGAATTACAAGAAAACTTCGATGTGCATAAAAATAAGAGCATTCGAAACGCTATCGCTTTTGGATTACCCAAAAGATTGTGGGATTATCTTTTGGAACGGTCTGGCATTGGATTCGATAAAGTGTGCATGGAGTTAAAAAAGGAAGAAAAAAACAGATTGATCGAAAATATCATGCGAACTAAATACGCCGTTAGTGGGAGAACGACCTATAAGGATGAATTCGTAACGGCAGGTGGGGTTGCCCTTACCGAGTTAACGGCTAATGGTGCATTTAAAATCAATCCGAAGGCTTATGCCATAGGAGAGATGCTCGATGTAGACGGAGTAACCGGCGGCTTTAATTTTCAAGCTGCATGGACAACGGCCTATTTTTGCGCCAAGGATATCGCCCAGAATTATTAATCGCCCGTTTCGGAATATTTATAACCAACCCCGCGCATACTTAAAAAGTATTTGG
>JAULUW010000186.1:472-1725 GCA_032111345.1 Bacteroidia bacterium | reverse complement strand
TATTTATTCGCAGTGTTTCTTCTCGGGGTTCTTTGGGGGGATTATCGGCACATATCATCGAAATGGTGCACGTTTTAAAACATGCTCCTTACGATTATGTTTTAATTGAAACGGTAGGTGTAGGTCAAAGTGAAGTAGAAATTGCAGGCATTGCCGATACCACTATTGTGGTTTCTGTTCCAGAAAGTGGCGATGAAATACAAACCTTGAAAAGCGGAATTATGGAAATTGCCGATATTTTCGTGGTTAATAAATCCGACCGCGATGGAGCCGAATCCTTTGCGTCGCACCTGCGCCAACTCTCCCACAATCGGGCACAATTGCTTTGGGAAAATCCTGTTATTCTGACCCAAGCCACTCAAGAAATCGGCATTTCTGATTTGTCGGAAGCCATTCAGGCTCATCAAAATTTCAATAAAAGCAAAGACCGACATCTGCAATTGTTTGCAGAAAAAGCATACGCCATGATTCAGGATTATCGCATGCGCGATATCGCCTTGTCAACCATAAAAACAGATGTAAAATTGGCTTTGGAAGCAGATCCTGAATTGAATCTATTTTCTTTTATAGAACCTTATTTCCGTCGATTTAGCGATTAATCAAGAGGCTACTCGTGGATCCTGCTGTTTGAAGGATATACACGCCCTCAGGAAGGTTTTTCAAATCAAGCAATTCCGTCTTAGACTGTATCAATCCAGATTTTAAGGTTTGCCCTAAGGTATTCAAAATAACCCATTCGCTTCCTATTTCTTCGGGAAGCCAATTTACGGTAAATTCTGCATCAGAAGGGTTCGGATAAATGTGCAATCCCTGTTTTTGAATGCGGTTTAATTGAGCGCTTCCTTGTATTACGGTAACTTGACAATTTTCAGATTTTGCACTCCAACGAGAATCAAAATTAACGAATGCCGTATTATCAATTTGTGCATTGAGGGGCAAATCTTGATATAAATCGATGCTGTATTGCACCCATCCCCCTGCAGCCGCTGCATTGGCTTCAAGGGTTTTAAGATTGGCAGGATCGAAACTTACAACCAAAATCCGACCTTGTTGCACACTGTATTGGGCTTTTGTAGGATAAAAAGAATTCAAAACAACGCGCTGCATGGGCAATGCATTGTCGAGGGTGTCAATCAATACTGCTTTATTCACCGTTAGACTGCTGGTATTTTTAAAATCTACAGTATAGGTCCAACGGCGCACATTTTGAGGAATTTGAAGCCCTAAGTCGCTATTTTTCACGACTGCCGCTC
>JAULUW010000186.1:0-462 GCA_032111345.1 Bacteroidia bacterium | reverse complement strand
CATTGCCTCTTTTACCAATTGACAAACTCGTAGTTCGGGTATTGTCTGTAGGTGTGGCATCACTTAGGGTTAATAAGGAACCGGTTTTTACTTCTAACTTATAGGAATCAGAACCGGTTGCCGAGAAAGGCATGGTTAAGCGCACTAAAATGGAACGGCTTTCAAAAGGATTGAGCTCCGCAAGCGTATAAATTGCCGAGATGCCATTATAATCATCCGCTGCGGGTTCGCTGTAAAAGTCGGATAGCGGCAAATCGTGTGTTAAGTGAATCGTTCCGTTTTTCACCTTATTTGCACCATGGTTGTGTACGAATAGAACGGCATAAACGGTATCGCCGGCCTTTAAATCCGCAGGATACATAGGGCGTACCTGCACTTCTACATCGGCAGTACCTGGATCCATGTATTCACCTAAACTAACCTGAGAATAACGACCGTTTCGAATTTGTGTGGCATAGTTCG
>JAULUW010000185.1:0-22364 GCA_032111345.1 Bacteroidia bacterium | reverse complement strand
ATTGCGGATCTGCACCGGCATAAGCGTGGCGGATGAATAAATCTTTGCTTCCTAAATGAGTTACAACGCGGTCTAGTAATGCGTTAAACTTTTCAGGTTCAAGAGCTTGGTTAACAGGCCCCCACCATACAGTTTCGGAGGTTTTAGCATCGCGCACCATGAATTTGTCTTTCGGACTTCTTCCAGTAAATTCGCCGGTATCGGCGGCCAGAGCCCCCATATCGGTTAAAATACCTTCTTTGCGTTCCAATGCTTTTTCAACCAATTCCTCGGTACTCAAATTCTCAAATACCTGATTTGCATGCGTGCGAATGGCTGTTAACAACTCTTCATTAGTCATCATAGTTAATTCTTGTTATTTTTGTTCCACAAAATTACTACGCAATCGTTTCTTTACCCAATTAATTCACAAGAAAAAACTTGTGAGTTTCGCACAATAAGTAAACATTTAAAACAAGGCTCAAAACAAGTCATAAAAACATGAAATACAATAAATTAAATGAAAAATTAATTTACTTAAAATTTAGTGTCTTTACGACACTAAGCGTCTTGTTTTTAAGTATTTCAAGTCTTAATGCACAAGGTTTACACCTTTCAAAAGGTCGTGAAATTGGAGTTTATGTAGGAAATACAATATGGGGATTAGGCAATATCTATATGAGCTATGCCCATACGATAGAACCCCGAAGTTTTCAAGTTCCCAAACTCGATAATTACCACCGTTCAGCCGGCAATAACGCCATTAAAAACGCTTCGGATATTGGATTTTGGACCTGTGCCCTCATTTCGGGATTGTCTGCTATTGACGGACAAAAACGCATCGATTGGGCCTACGCCAATGTACTTGTACAAAATACCTTGATTACCGCCAATTTAACACAAACGGTAAAGGTATTAACCGGCCGAGAACGGCCAAGTAAATGGGGCGCAAACGACGATTATCATTCCTTTTTTAGCGGTCACAGTTCTTTAACAGCCTCAGCCGCCGCGACTACCTTGTATTATGCGTATAACGTAAACAATGCCCCGCCTCATGCAAAAGTATTGGGATGGACTGCTGCGGGACTTAGTTTGGCAACGGGAATTATGCGGATTGAAGCGGGGAAGCATTATCCTTCCGATGTGCTGGTTGGATGGGCCATAGGTACGGGTGTTGCCTTGCTCAATGCACACCTGCACAGACCCCGTTAATGCTTGAGTTTGTCTTTAAAAAGCTTCTTGAATTTTTCGACCTTCTCGCCTACTACAAACACGCAATACGGCTGGTCTTTATTGCCTTCGTAGTAATTTTGGTGATAGTCTTCGGCCGTAGAATAATCTTTTAAAGCGGTAATCTCCGTAACGATGGGATCTTCCCAAAGTCCAGATTCTTTGGCTGCATCTAAACTTGCACGGGCAATGGTCTCTTGGGCTTCCCCCAGAAAATAAATGCCGCTTCGGTATTGGGTTCCAATATCGTTTCCTTGTCGGTTCAACGTTGTGGGATCGTGGATGCGCCAAAATACCCCTAAAATCTCTTCTAAATTCGTTTTTTTGATATCAAAATAGAGTTTTACGACTTCTACGCATTGGGTTCTGCCGGTACATACCTCTTTGTATGTGGGCTTTTTAACCAAACCGTTGGAGTATCCGCATTCTATTTTTTCGATGCCCTCCATATTGCGGTACACCGCATCTAAACACCAAAAGCATCCGCCACCTAAAACGATGCTATCAAATTGATTGGTTGGTATATCTTGTGTCATGGTTGATTTTTGGGTATTTTTAATTGGACTTCCGGCACAGGCCAAAGGCAGCAAAAGCCACAGCAAGTAACGTTTCATGAATAGGTAACATTGCAGTTAGCCTTTTGTTTTGTATCCTTTTTTATGGAGGAAATCTTTTACCTTTTCTCCTACTTCGCCCTGAATAATAATCTCGCCGTCTTTGGAACTTCCGCCCACACCGCAATATTGTTTCAATTGCTTTTCAAGATCTTTTAAATCTTCTTTACTGCCCACAAATTCTTTAATAACGGTGCTGGGTTTTCCAGAACGCACTTCGCGGCGCACGTATAAACGTTGTTTTTCAGGCGCTAAAGTTTCGGGTTCGGCTTCGTGATTATCGAATTCAAAATCGGGATTTGTGCTGTAAACGATCCCTTGTTTGCCTTTGTTTTTATTGCTCATGGGTTCTTTCTATGTATTACAGACGCTATAGGTTGGGCCTGAGGCATAAGGACCAAATCGTTGATATTTACATGGGGTTTACGGCTAGCGATAAAGTACACGGCATCGGCGACATCCTCCGCGACTAAATTTTCAAAACCTTTATACACGGCAGCGGCTTTTTCAATATCGCCTTCGAAACGCACTTGACTAAACTCGGTTTCTACTGCTCCGGGATGTACGGCACTCACGCGTATTCCAAATTCTGCCAACTCTAAACGCATCGCTTTATTCAAGGCATCTACGGCATGTTTACTTGCGCAATATACATTGCCATTCATATACACTTCCTTCCCGGCAATGGAACCAATACTGATAATATGGCCTTTTTTGCGCGCTATCATACCTTGGGAAATCGCCCTCGACACATATAACAAACCTTTCACATTGGTATCTAACATGGTATCCCAATGGTCGATATTTCCATTGAAAAAAGTAGATAAACCCAATGCCAATCCCGCATTATTCAGAAGTACATCGATATTTTTCCATTCTGGGGGAAGCCCCTCTAATGCGTTTAACACCGCATCGCGGTCTCTTACATCGAAACACAGCGTGAACACCCGACTTGGGTCTTTCGCTGCGCGATAGGCATCGAGTCGTTCTTGTCGGCGACCGGTGATAATGAGGTCATAGCCTTCCTCATAAAAACGATCGGCACAAGCGGCCCCGATTCCCGAAGTCGCTCCTGTGATTAATGCAATTCTTTTATCCATTATTTTTTGCGATAATTACCATATTGGGACTGAAGAGGATGTTTTGCGTGCTGCGACCTGTAGCAAATAATAGGACTTTCAAGCGCAATTTCACCCATTTTATGAGCACCTTGCGCAGCATTTCCTTCGGAAAACTCGGAATTTCCATATTGGATTCTTGAACGGCAACTTCTTTAAATCCGCAGGCCAACAAAACTTGTTGAGCAGAGGATGCGTTCATGTAATTTTCATGGGTAAAATCGCCATTGGCATAAACCGTTGCCATAGGTGCATCTAAATTCGGCGTTCTAAAAATAGCCAAACCCAGAGGTTTTATTTGCGTACGAACCAAGGAAAGTAATTCTACCAATTCGTTTTTGGTAAAATGTTCAATGATATCCATCCCGGTGATTACGTCGAAAGGTTCTTTATTTTCCTTGAGAAACGTTAAAACATCGCCCAATTGTACGCTGGGTACTCCAAATTCATGGGCCATCTGCACTTGTTCCTCGCTGAGATCAATGCCCAACGTTTGTGTATAACCTTTTTCGTTAATTGCTTTGAGCAGGCTCCCACTTCCGCAGCCAATATCAAGAATACGTATGGACTTATCGGCAGGTAAAAGCGAGAGGATTTCCCGCTCAAAACGCCATTTTTCGCGTTCAAAAAGGCTGCGCGCATCGGTTAATGCGGCTCTACCGCTTTGCGTTGTATGGTAATTGGCGTATAAGGTTTCTCTGTATTTCATTAGGAATTTTTTACGATAGGAATATCTACTGCGGCCATAATTGAATTGCAACTAGCGACCAAGGTGGTAGATCCATCTTCATGCAAATCAAAGACATCTCCCTCACAGAAAATTAGAAATTTACCTGCTTTTTTCACCTTTCCCACTGCAAAAACCTTCTTGGAAATACTCGGATTGAGATAACTTACTTTTAAATCTGCCGTTACCACATTTTTTTCCCTTGGAGCAGTGGAATACGCGGCAATGCCGGTTACCACATCCAACAATGTGGCCGTTACTCCGCCATGGGTAAATCCATTTTGTTGTAAATGGTGGGATTCAATATTGATCGACATGCGGGCTTCCCCTATATCAACAAAATCCAAAACCAAACCCATGTGATGGATAAAATGATTGTTTTTTAAACGCTCATTCAAATAGTCCATTAATTCTTGATTCATACTTCTTTTCTCTTTATTGGTTGCCTAATTCAATCTGAAACAATTGCAAAAATGCGCGTTTATTTTATAGGGTTATAACCCGATAAGCGCAATATTTTTTGAGCATCATGCTCCTTAAATAAATCTTCTACCGTAATATCCATCTCTTGCATGTATCGCTGCACAATTTTATATCCAGTAAAACTTCCAATCAAAGGCGGACATTCTGGAGGGATTCCGGGTCCGAAGGTTTTATCTCCATAAACAAAATAACGGCGATATAGATTAAAGTCGTTTGAATACAAGGCTTTTTGTTCCAAATACAAACGCCACATTTGTCCTTGATCGCGCTCTAACATGGCCCATTCTGACTCAGAAAATCCTAAAGAGGTAAATGGATTTTTCCCTGTATTGATTTCCATCAGCACATACCAAATTTTCCCGTCAAAAACGGCTTGTTCAAGCATGTTTTTTATTTTGTGTTTGGATTCGTAGGTGCTTTTTAAATAATTCCAAACCAGCATGGTTGGAATTTGTTGCGGATCGTTGTAGCGGTTATAAAAATTGGGAACTTCTAACATGGCGTACAAGGGAAAGGTATCGTTCAGAAACATTTCCTTGGAAAAACCCAAAAGGAGTTCGCCGTTTTCACTGGTGTCTACGAAGGTATTGTAATTGCTAAATTGGGAGAAATATCCAATTAATTTGGGGGTTGGCGTTTGCGGCAATAAGGCTTGCAAATGCCCCCATTGGGCTTTTAAGTCCTCCAACCAAGTATTCTCTTTATTATAGTGAGCCTTCAGAACGTTGAAAACCGGTTTATTCACTTGAAGCCATTTACCAAAAACTTCGGCCAAATCGGCATCCGAAAATCCGCGGTATCTGGAATAGTCCATTATTTCAGAAAACCACACATCAAAAAAGCGTCCGTGTTCGGATTTAAGTTTCTTTAAATCAGCAACTTCAACTCTTTTTTGAGACATTTTATCCAAGTCTTTTGTAAAATCCACATAGCTAATTTCTGCCGGTTTGACATTTTGCTTATCACAGGATGTGAACAATAGCAGACCTGCTAAGATTCCTAAAACCCAAGTTTTGTTAAAAAAGTTGTTTTTTTGCATATATAAAAGGTATTTCAACACATGAAAAAGATCAGCACGCACCTTATGGGATTCGCTTTAATGCTTTCCTTTAGCTCATTGAGCGCACAAGATGTAACCGACCGTATCAATATTGGTTTCAAAATTAGTCCAAATTTTTCCTGGTTGAAAATTACAGAAGGAGATATCATGGAAAATGATGGAATTGGATTAGGGTTTTCTTACGGACTAACGGGCGATTATAAATTCACAAAATCAGATAATTACTTTATCGGTGCTGATATTTTGATCAGTACGGCCCCTGTAAATATCAAACATGGGGGTACTTTACAACGCAAAGTTGCCGATACTACCCAAGTTTACAACAACGTCGGTTTTAGATATTCCATACAATATTTACAAATCCCCTTTTATTTCAAATTGAAATCCAACGAAACCGCAGGCATGAAGTATTATATCAACGCTGGATTGGCGCCTTCCTTTGCCATTTCACGCAAGTTATCAACGAAAGTTGGCGGATCGAACACCTCTGTTTACGTAGGAACCAATTCTACATCACACGACCCAAACAGCACAGAAAGCACGCGATATGAGTTCGATGGAGGAAAAGAAGAAAACACACAATATATATTTGTAGATAATGTTGCCCTTGCCAGGATGTCCTTAATAATTGGGGCGGGCGTTGAGTTTCCTATTACGGGCAATGCAAGTTTCTTAGCAGGTTTGCGTTTTGACAATGGATTCACGGATTTACTTTCTGATAATTCATACGGCGGACGCCTTAATTTCATTTCTTTAAACGCTGGAATTTTATTCTAGGTTTCAATACAGAATGCTGAAAATAGCAGTAGCACAATTGAATTTTAAAATCGGTGATTTCGAGGCAAATACCTCGCAAATCGCCGATACTTTATTTACGGCAAAGCAAGAAGGCGTAGACCTCGTGGTTTTTCCTGAAATGTCTGTTTCTGGATATATGCCCGACGATTTATTAGACTATCCTTATTTCGTTGAGAAATGTGAATACAGCCTAGAATTGGTAGCCCAAAGTTGTCAAGGAATTGCCGCGATAGTGGGTGGAATTATGCGCAATCCGGGCAAAGGTCGATTGCTGCAAAATGTATGTTGTTTTATGCAAAACGGCCGCATTGAAACCGTAATTCCTAAAACATTATTACCTACTTATGATGTTTTCAGTGAATCTCGATACTTTGAACCCGCAACCCAACAGCAAGTTATAAATTTTAAAGGGGTAAACTTGGGCATTGCCATTTGTGAAGATTTGTGGGATTTATACAACAATTTCGAGTACACAAAAAGTCCCGGTGAAGCCTTAAAGGCATTAGGTGCAGATTTAATTATCAACCCTTCTGCTTCTCCCTATCATTTAGGAAAGGATTCTCACCGAAACAAGGTTTTCAGCGGACAGGTTAATCGATTTAATTTACCCGTTCTTTATGTAAATCAAATTGGCGTTCATACTGAATTGTTGTTTGACGGAAGCAGCAGAGCCGTTAATAACAACGGTGTCATTGCGCTGCAATTGCCCAATTTTGAATCCTGTGTTCGTACGGTAAATTTCGAAAACAACACCTTTATTCCAAGTGAAACTGCGGTTTCCTTAGATACGGAAATACTGCCTCAACTGCACAAAGCCCTGGTATTTGGTATTCGCGATTATTTTCAAAAAATGGGCTTTACGAAGGCCATTTTGGGAGCCTCTGGTGGTATCGATAGCGCCCTAGTGCAAACCTTGGCGGTAGAGGCTTTGGGTCCCGAAAATGTTTGCGCCGTTATGATGCCTTCTCGATACAGTTCGGAGGGTTCCGTAAACGACGCCCGCGCATTGAGTGAAAACCTCGGGAATGAATGCTTAGAAATACCCATTTCAGAGGTGCATGATGCGTATGAATCTACCCTTAATCCCTATTTCAAGGATTTGCCCATTGGACTCGCTGAGGAAAATTTACAAGCGCGTTCTCGCGCCGTTATTTTAATGGGATTGAGCAATAAACTCGGACATATTTTACTCAATACCAGTAATAAATCAGAAATGGCTGTTGGATATTCAACGCTTTACGGTGATTTATGCGGCAGTTTATCGGTTATTGGAGATGTATACAAAACACAGGTATATGCTTTGGCAGAATACATCAATAGAGAACAGGAAATTATCCCCCGAAATATCCTAGAAAAAGAGCCCAGTGCAGAATTACGTCCCGATCAAAAAGATTCCGACAGTTTACCAAATTATTCGATATTAGATGGCATTTTACGTTTGTATATTGAAGAATTTAAGGGAATTGATGAAATTGTTATGGAAGGATACGATATGTCCACCGTTCAACGCGTGATTCAATTGGTGAATGGTAGTGAATACAAACGATACCAAGCTCCTCCCATTCTACGGGTAAGCAGTAAAGGATTTGGAAAGGGCCGCGTGATGCCCTTAGTGGCAAAATACCCTTAATGAAATCCCGAATTTATCCGCCCGAATTTTTTCGTTTATGCGCGGCGGCATTGCTGTTTTTCCTTTCCTTTAATTTAGTAATTCCCGAGCTGCCCTCCATGTTGCGTGAATTGGGTGGCGCGGCCTATTTAGGTTGGATTATTCCCGCATTTTCGGTCAGCGCTTTGATTGCGCGACCCTTGAGCGGTTGGTTCACGGATAATATCGGTCGCAAGTTTACCTTGATTTTTGGGTGTATTTTTTGCATCAGTGCAGGAATTTTTTATCCCTTGATTGGAACCTTATCTGGTTTTTTATTGGTTCGCGTCATACACGGATTCTCAACGGGTTTTACGCCTACCGGATTTACCGCCTATACAGCAGATATAGTACCCGCCAGCCACAGAGGTCGTGCCATGGGTTGGCAAGGTCTATTCAACAATGCGGGTACGAGTTTGGGATACGGACTGGGTGCAATCATTACCTTGCATTACGGCCGTGATTTCATGTTTTTAAGCAGCATCATTTTCGCCGTAATTGCATTGATCCTATTTGCCACATTGCCCGAAACACTTCCCAAGAAAACCGAAAGAGTGCGCCCCTCTTTAAAATGGAAAAGCATGATTTTCACCCCTACCCTGCGTCCTGGTTTTTTGATGATGTTGGTGTGTATTTCATTGGGTTCCGTTTTAACGGTTATGCCCGATTACACCATGTCCTTGGGCTACGCCAATAAAGGCATGTACCTAACTTGGTATATCACATTTTCCTTATTGTTTCGATTGATCAGCGGCAAAATTAGCGACAGCTTAGGTCGCGCGTATTCAACGGCTATTGGCACGGGCGTTCAAGTATTGGCTATGTGGATTTTGATCGCTGAACCGGGTCCGTATTTTTTTTATATCAGCGCCGTTTTATATGGAATAGGTCAAGGATTTAATGCACCGAGTTTATTCGCATGGGCTGGAGATTTAGGCGGAACGGAGCATCGCGGAAAGTCGATTTCTACCTTGTTCATTAGCCTAGAAGTAGGGATTATTATTGGAGGTTTGATTTCTGGATATATGGTTTCGCAATGGAATTACACCTATCAAGATGTATTTCTGTTCAACTTAATTGCCTTCGCAATAGCATTTATGGGCAGCTTGAAATTTATAAAGTATCCTTTAAAACAGGGTGCCGTTTAAGGATCCAATAAACATCTTTTTTCCATTTTGAATAGATGTTATAAGACCCGTAAATATGTTCAATAAATTCTTTTTCATTTTTGGGTTTTCTTTGGAATTTCCTTAGAAAGGATCCTTCCATATAATCGATATAATACTTGAAATCGAGCATGCCCTCATACCAATTTGAATACACCGCATAATAATCGTTGCCCATTCGGATGGCCGTTGTTTTTCGTTTTTTAGGATACCGCATCCCCACTAAATTGAAATATGCTTTTGCGTAGTATGAGTTTTGACCGTCATTGCCGCTTTCCTCAATTTTAATAGCGGTGTACAACTTGTACCATGTTCCCATTACCCTTTTTGAAACGGTATGCAATTCGCGTACTTTGGGGATTTTATTTAGGGGAAGTTTCAGGGAATCGCAGTATAAAAAACCGTCTTTTATTTTAATCGGGTTGAGTTTATGGGGCATACCATAAATGCGACTTGGGTGCATGTCTATAAAATGGAAACTGACTATAAGCAGCACGCTAAAAAGAAATCGTAGGCTATGTGATAAACTGGAATTCATACTGTTAACGAGAAACCACCGCCCCTAATTGATTGGCAATTTTCAATTTTAAATCATTCAAATGCATTAAAAATGCCAAAATTTCTTCGGGATCTTCATTTTCATCTGCAAACTTCTCCTGTTCCTTGAGAATGAGTTCTTCAATTTTGGTTCTGCGCAAATTAAGAAACACATCCAAAATTTCCTCCTTGAGATTGTCGCCATCTTTCTTCACATAGATCATACTTTGCTCAAAACGTTCACTCAATTTGTGTTCTTCCGTAAAAACAGAGGCCGCAAAAGAGGAAATATTCAAATTGGAATGCCCAATAAAATCCTCCGCGTTCATCCATGTACTGTTTTGATGATACATGTCCAATAATTCATTCATGATGGAACGATTTTCATCGTGGGCAAACACGACGCTTTCATCGGCTAAATATTCGGCAATAATAAAATCGATTACCCGTGTTTCTTCGACAAAAATCTCATTTCCATAACGGATCATTAAGCGCAATAATGCCCGTTCTTGATGAATATCATTCAAGGAAATCGTACTGCTGTATTCGGGGGTTTTCTCAATTAAAGCATTGACTTCATTTAAGAGCTGTTGTCCTTCGTTCGCCCGTTTTTTACGCAGTAATTTTGAAAGTTCCTGGTGGAGTATTTCGGAATTGGTGTCGCAAACGCGTTCCAATTCTTTTACCAAGGCATCTCGCTTTAACAAATCGTTAATAAGGGCCACCGATTGCAAAATATCGCGAAGGGCTTCGGATCTTTTTATGGGATCGTTGCCACATTCATCAAAGAGCAATTTCGCTTTAAATACGATAAAATTCTCTTCGTGCGCATGGAGGTATTCTTTGAATTTTTCGGGACCTAATTCTTTGCAATAGGAATCGGGGTCTTGACCAACGGGCATGGCAACGACCCGCACATTAAGTCCTTCTTCCAAGAGTAAATCGATCCCTCTGAGAGATGCTTTGATACCGGCGGCATCGCCATCGTAAACGGCCGTTGCATTATCGGTAAACCGTTTTATAAGGCGTATTTGACCCGGTGTTAATGCCGTTCCACTGCTCGCAACTGCATTTTCAATACCAGCTTGGTGCAGGGTCATTACATCGGTATACCCTTCCATAAGGAAGGCTTTGTTTTCTTTACGGATGGCATTTTTCGCCTGAAAAACGGCGTAAAGAAAGTCGCTCTTTTTATATAGAGGGGTTTCGGGCGAATTTACATATTTGGGGGCTTTGTCTACATTCCCCATGATACGGCCTGCAAACCCAGCTATTTTACCGCTTACATCGAACAAAGGAAAAATAACCCGATTCCGAAATAAATCGTAATACGAACCGTCTTGTTCGCGTTCTTTGATAAGTCCCCCTAGGATTAACAATTCGTTGGAATATCCCGCTTTCTTGGCATGCTCATAAAAGGCGGTCCACCCATTTGGACTGTATCCCAATCTCCATTTCTTTATAGTTTCAAGGGTATATCCGCGTTCTTTAAAATACGGCAGCGCAATGGTATGGCCCTCTTGCGATTCGTGTAATTGTTGCTCGAAAAATTGCAAGGCAAACTCATTGAGGGCTTTTAAACCTTCTTTTTCGCGCTGCTCTTGCATGGCTTCATCGCGATTGTCGGAATCGGTTTCAACCAATTGCACGCCAAATCTTTTTGCCAATTCGCGGGCTGCCTCTACAAAAGTAAGCTGATCAATTTCCATCAAAAACTGAATGGAATTCCCTCCTTTCTGACACCCAAAGCATTTGTAAATATTCAAACTTGGAGTAACCGTAAAACTCGGAGTTTTTTCATCGTGGAAGGGACAATTTCCCTTGTAACCAGAGCCCGATCTTTTCAACTTTACATAATCGCCCACTAAGTCTTCAATGGGGACTGTTTGCAGTAAGTGGTTTATAGAATGTGGGCTGATCATAACAATATAAATTCAAATATACGGAACTTCCATAATTCGCAGGTTTTGACAATTTCCTTATATTCGCGATTCTAAATCATGCCCAAAAGCGAATTTACGCCAAAAATCAAAGCGCATGCAAAAGCGCTTTTGCCGCAATTAATCCAAATCCGACGCCATATTCATGAAAATCCTGAATTGTCTTTTCAAGAATTTGAGACGCAAAAAGAAGTTGAAAACTATTTACAAGGATTGGGATTGGAAACACATCGTTTGGCCAATACCGGAGTGGTTGCACTTATTGAAGGTAAAAACCCCAAAAAACGCTGTGTAGCCTTAAGGGCGGATATGGATGCTTTACCCATAACAGAAGTCAAAGATGGAAGAATATACCGGAGTCGCAACGAAGGGGTCATGCATGCCTGCGGTCACGATGTGCACACCACTTCTTTATTGGGGGCTGCCACTATCCTAAATAATTTGAAAGACGAATTTGAGGGAACTGTAAAACTGGTTTTCCAACCGGGCGAAGAAAAACTCCCTGGTGGCGCTAGTTTAATGATTAACGACGGGGTTTTAGACAACCCCAAGGTAGATTTTATGATCGGTCAACATGTTATGCCATTAATTGATACGGGTAGAATTGGCTTTCGAAAAGGATTGTATATGGCAAGTACCGATGAAATTTTCATGACGGTGAAGGGCGTGGGAGGCCATGGGGCTTTGCCGCATTTGGCAGTTGACGCGGTGCTCGTAGCTTCTCATATTATCGTTGCGATGCAGCAAATTGTTTCGAGAAATCAAAATCCTGCCTTGCACAGTGTTTTATCTTTTGGGAAAATAATAGGTAACGGGGCCACCAATGTATTGCCGCCCAGTGTGGAAGTTCATGGCACGTTCAGAACCGTTGATGAAACGTGGAGGGAGGAAGCACATGAGAAAATAAAACGATTGGCAGAAGGTATTGCCCAGGGAATGGGTGCTGAAATCGAAATAGAAATTCGAAAAGGATATCCCTTTTTGAAGAACGATGAAAACTTAACAGAATTATGTAGGGAAGTTGCCTGTGAATTTATAGGAAGCGATAAAGTTGAAGAGCTCGAATTGTGGATGGCAGCGGAAGATTTTGCGTATTATTCTCAGAAAGTACCCAGTTGCTTTTATCGATTAGGTACCCGAAATATGAAAAAAGGAACCCATTATAGTGTGCATCACCCTGCTTTTGATATTGATGAAGATGCACTTGAAACGGGTGCAGGTTTGATGGCCCAACTCGCGTTGATCGCGTTAGAAAGCCCTCAAATTTAAGCCCCAATTATGGCACATAAATTGTCAACGGCTGCATCCCAGATAGATGCGGCCATATCCGCTTCTTCTGTTTCCACAAATTCCGTGATAATCAATTCAACATCACCCGTAATGGCGTCTTGTTCAATTCGAAATTCAAGGTAATCTCCTTCGGTTTCCAATAATTCAAACCGGGTATATTTGTTTGTAACTGATTTACTCATGTTGGCATGGTATTCGGTCCCATCTTCCCAGGAAAATCGGTATTGTCCCCCACCTAAAATATCTACCCTATCTGCGAACCAACTCTGTAAACCCGATGGATTAGAGATATATTGATATAAAATTTGCGGGGAAGATCTCAGGGAATACTCTAACTCCAACTTCGCTTTTTTTGCCTCTTTTTTTGCCATTGCTACAATTTAACGTTAATTCCGATAATAATACACATTTTGTGCCAAAAAATCAATAAATGCAAAGAAATCAAAAAGTTTGGATTTTCAAAATTATTTACTATGAAGAACTCATTATCTTTGTGAAATGACGTTTCCCCTGCGCCAAATTAAGGTTTTCTCGATTTTAATTCTCGGATTATTGCTTTTGGGGATTTTCTTTGGATTCGATAAAATCACCCTTTCCATCATGGCCCATCATCATGAGGTATTAGACATTGGGATGGTCTATATCTCAAAATGGGCAGAATGGCCCTTAATTGCCATTTCTATCATTTTATCTTTCTATGTCTTAGGAAAGAAAGCTTGGATTTGGGCCTTGGCGTTTGCAATAGAGGGTGTCCTTATTCAATTGGCCAAAATATGGATCAATTGGCCACGACCCGCCATAAAATTCCCTGAACAGGTGCGCGAAATCAGTGGCATCACCTTGTCTCAGTGGAAAGCTTTCCCCAGTGGACATACGGCTGCGGCATTTTTCGGTACCGCACTTTTCGTTTCACTTCTGAAACCCCAATGGCCCCGCGCAATTAAATATTCCAGTATTTTCCTGGCCTTCGCTGTGGGTTATAGCCGTATTTATCTCGGTCAACATTCCTTCGAAGACGTTCTCGCTGGGGCATTAATCGGATTATGGCTGTACACCGGATTTTATCAGTACTTTCGCTATAAAAAATGGATTAACCCATGAAAAAAATATACGTACATCTGATATTCACCCTCTTCACCTTGGGTATTCTGATGCTAGGCATAAACTGGCTTCCGCTTTTTGATTGGGATGAATTAATATTTGCAGAATCTGCGCGAGAAATGAATATTTCTCAAAACTATTTATACGTTCAAATTGGATTCGAACCTTTTTGGGAAAAACCTCCCATGTTCATCGCGTTGCAAGCTTTATCCGAACTGCTCTTTCAATCGCAGGATCCTTGGGTGTATAAAATGCCCAATATTTTGGCAGGTGTTTTTGCTGTAAATTGGGTTTATCATATTGGCGACCGTCTTGGCAAGCGCATGTTAGGAGCTTTTTGGTCTTTGGCTATGTTGTTCTCCTTCGCCCCGTTTATTTATTGGAGGTCGGGCATCATCGACCCTGTTTTTAATTTATTTATCGTTTTAAGCCTATATCAGTGGTATAAAATCACCCAAGCAGGATTGAAAGAAGAACGTTCTCATTTTTACTACCTGCTCTTTGGTGTTTTTTTAGGTTTTGCCGTACTTGTTAAAGGTCCAGTAGCCTTGGGAATCGTTGGCTTGGTTGTACTGTGGGTTAGCGGTCGACGTGCAAAATGGCATGAATTTTTAAATTGGAAAATACTCTTAAGTCTCATTGGATTGATCCTAATTCTTTCATTATGGATTTTACCCTTATTGCAATCCAACGGCTCCTTGTTCCTGCAAGAATTCTTCAAATATCAATGGGTCGTATTTAAAGGTCAATATTCTGAATGGCACAATCAACCTTGGTTTTACCATATTATAGTGTTGTTCTTTTTGGCATTTCCAGCCTCCATATTAGCCCTGCCTCATTTAATTGGCAATCGTATAATGGACCGAAATGTAGATGTCTGGCACCTATTTATGCGTGCATTATTTTGGGTCGTATTAATTGTTTTCTCCTTATCTACCACCAAAATTATCCATTACAGCAGCTTATGCTGGTGGTCGCTGAGCTATTTCGGTGCCTATCAGGTGTATTTGGTGCACACCAACAGATGGCATTTCCCCAAATGGTTGTTGTTACCTTTGAGCGTTTCCGCTATTGGGATCGGAATTTTACTTTGGGCATTGCCCGTCGTTGCACTTTCACCAACCCTTCCCCCATGGATTTGGGATAAGTTAGATGTATTTACCAAAGGAATGATTTCAGAAAGACAAATGTGGTCATGGACATCCCTTTTGCCCGCGGCATTATTTACCTTCTGGTTTATAAGTTGGTGGCTATTGCAAGTGTTTGGGCGCAAACCCCATGCCGGCATGTTGTTTCTTATTTCCGGTGCCGTAGCATTGAGCAGCAGCCTTTGGCTGCTTCCCCCCGTTTCAAAATTACTACAAGGACCACTAACGAAAACCATAAAAACCGAAACTCAAAAAGGGGTGTTTTTAGAAGCCTGGCACTTTAAAACCTTTGCTTTGTATTTTCATGGTAATTTTTTACCGAAAGATTTCCAAGGTTTAAATCCCGAATTTCCCATAGCTCCCTCTGAGCCTTACCCGAAACAAAGTGCACGCAGATCTCATGCCATGCATATTAATAACCAAGAACTTACAAAAGTTATCACCAAAAATACCTACACCCCCGATTATGAATTTTCACGTAAGTTTATAAAAGAAAAAAATGTGGGTGGGTATATCCTGTGGAGAAAGAAAGCACTATAATATTAGCCTTATTGTACTAATTTTGAGAGTTAATTAACTCCGTATGAATAAGAAAGAGCTAAACATAATTGTTTCGGGATGGGAATACGGAGCAGGAAAATCAGGTACCTCTAAGGGACCGGATGCCTTGCTGCAAGAATTGCAAACACGCATGGAATTGCCCTGCGAAGTCTCTCGAATTGAACAAATAGTTGACGCTGAAGATGTCGAAACCATCCGTTTCCCGCATCTTAAACGAGCCGCACACCTAATAGAACATCAATCGCGACTCGCCGAACTCATTGAATCACAAACGTCAAAACCGTTTACCCTTTTATTAAGCGGTGATCATAGCAACGCGATTGGCGGCATGGCCGGTTTTTGCAGAAATCGCAACCCCCGCGAAATAGGCATCGTTTGGATCGACGCCCATCTCGATCTGCACTCCCCATACACCACACCCAGTGGAAATATTCATGGGATGTCCGTGAATACGGCCCTCGAAATCGACAATATTGCCTGTCAAGTCAATACCCTGAGTACCGATTGCATTGCGCTTTGGGAACAAATCAAAAACCTAAAAAAGACCGATGCTGTTCCTGCGGAAAACGTTGTTTTTATGGGTATTCGCAGTTATGAAGATCCTGAAATTCGCTTGGTTAAAGATGCGGGCATCAAAGTGATTTTTGCAGAAGAAATTCACAAAAACGGCATTCAATGGGCCTTAGAGCAAGTGCGATCCCATTTAGAATCTCGTTGTAAAGAATGGTATGTTTCTTTCGATGTTGACAGCATGGACCCCACTGTTTCTAAGGGTACTGGAACGCCGGTTACAGGCGGATTGTCAAAAGCACAAGCACAAACGTGTTTGGAATTTTTCTGGTCGCAGGATCCAACCCGGTGTTTGGAAATCACAGAAATCAATCCAGAATTGGACCTAGAATCCCCCATGGCGCTGCAAGTAGCCGATATCCTTGCCCCGTTACTCTCTTAAATTTAGGTATTCGTACGGTTCGGCGCGCCGTTGCTATTGGCTTAAGACAACCATTTTAAGGTATCCACCCCATCGGCATAATCCCATAAATCAGGACTTTGTGCCGTTCCAAAAGGCAATGCCTCAATTTCAGTGCCTTCTGAAACCACACATTGTATTTCCTCTTGATGTTCTTGGATATACTGTTGTACTTCCTTAATATCCGAATAAAAAGAATAGTTCACCATGCCCACAGGTGCGTGGAGGGTATTGCGCTCTTTAAACAACACAAATCCGGCGTCGATATGCGGATCCAAATTCATTAATAACAAAGCGCGGTGGTAGTGATAATTATTAACATATTTATGGTGGTTCACCATCTCTCCGTATTTAGAATCCCAAAGTACAAATAAGCGGGCAAAATCAAAATTTTCAGGCACCCAAATTTGGGTTACATTCCTACACCCCATTCCAAAATAGGCAAATATATCTTCTCCAAGACCCATTATTTGAGCATCTGTAAGTGCCGCAGCCTCTGGCAGTACCGCCAAACTGTGTCGATTTTTACGTAAAATATGCGGTTTTTGCTTGAAATAATATTCAAAATAGCGGTGCGTATTGTTGCTTCCCGTAGCGATAATGCGGTCAATATCTTTGAGTTGGTCGGTATACGTTATTTGCAAAGAACTGCCATACAATTCCTCGGCGAGAGCAATCCAAATTTTGGGAAGAATGGCATCGTCCGACGAAAGTTTTAAGGAAATCGGAAATCCGGTAATTACACCGCAAATCACATCGTGCATTACCACAAAGGGAATATTGCCTGCCCCAATAATTCCAAGTAATTCGGTTTTTTTCTCGGGGGAAACCGAATACGCCTTTAACCATTTCAATTGAGATTCGGGACTCAGCGCAGTTTGCCAGCCCTGAATACTTTTTTCAATAGATTCTTGAGTAAACCAAGGATTATGAATCTGTGCCCGGTGTTTTCCTTCAATAAAATCGGGATGTTGGTGATGCAGGTTCAATGCATCCGCGAAAGCTTTTAATCGATTTGCGGCACTGGCGTTCATACTGCAAAGGTACTATCAAAGACGGGAAGATATATTGATTTCAATGGTGTAACTTTGCGATAAATGAAATCGATAATTCTTAGCGTCGTGTTTATCCTTGGTGGTGTAATTTCGGTACAAGCTCAAAGCCGTTGGATGATTGGCAGCTCTGCGGGAGTAGGTTTTTCAAAAACACCAGGGAGCGATACCTTGGCGAATCAGTTTTCAACCCGAAATCGCATCGGTGGATATGGAAATTTGCAATTGAGTTACGATTTAAACCGATCTACCAGTATTTTATTGGGTGTGGGATATCTCAACGCCGGCTATAAAATCAATAACGATACGATGGCCTATAACACATCCATCAATAATGGGTTGCATTTTATCAATGCCAGTTTGGGAATGGCCCTGCGCCAACAATTTGGCAAATCCAATTACATCTCTGAAAAGTTTGGCTTTTCCATGAATTATCAATTAGGTTCGAGTGTTTTGGATACATTCAACAATCAAGAGGCCGGAACGCGGTTTAGAATCATTCAAGAACAACAGCGACAAATCAATGCTTTGTTCTATGTAGGTGTGGCTTTTGGAGGCAATACGGAGGGCGGCAATCGCTATGAATTCCATGTAACTTACCACCAACCCTTAAATACCACACATTCCCTTAGAGTACAACACAGCGAATTTTTCAGCGGTGAGTTTCCATTAAGCTATCGGGGAGGAAACCTGCAAGTGGGTATTAACTACTATTTTAACTTTGGAAATTTCCAAAAAACCGAAGAATATTTCTACGATTAAGTTTCATCCGATTCCCATAATTTTGGAAATAGTGTGAAACACATTTTTTCTGACTGATTCTCGTACTTCTCATTATTATCCCAATCCAACATCTAAAGACATCATCAACACAAAACCCAGCATGAGTCCTAATGTTGCTTTATCGGTATGCCCTTCTCTTTGAGATTCGGGAATTACTTCTTCTACAACAATATAAATCATGGCCCCTGCTGCAAAAGCCAAGGCATAAGGTAGAATGCTTTGCATCATCATGACCAATAAAACACCTAATACCGCAGCAACAGGCTCTACTACCCCACTTAATTGTCCCCATAGAAAGGATTTTGCTCGCGATAAACCATACCTCCTTAAAGGCAGAGAAACTGCCATTCCTTCGGGAAAATCTTGAATTCCAATACCTATCGTTAATGCAATTGCGCCGGCTAAATTTGCCCCGGGTATACCCTCTGCTACAGCGCCAAATGCCACCCCTACAGCCAATCCTTCGGGAATATTATGCAGGGTAATCGCGAGTACTAATAAAACCGTGCGATTCCAATTGGTTTTTACGCCCTCCGATTTTTCGATGGGATCGCTCAAATGCAAATGTGGCAACCATTGATCTAATGCAAAAAGGAAAAACGCACCGCAGAGAAATCCGATACCCACAGGAACCCATGCCAAGGATGCGCCCCATGAAGATTCGGCCATTTCAATTGCAGGGTTTAATAAACTCCAAAAACTTGCCGCCAGCATGACCCCAGCTGTAAAACCCATAAGGGTGTCCATAAATCCCCGGTTTACATCTTTAATGAAAAATACCAACGATGCACCCAAAGCCGTAACAAACCAAGTAAACAAAGACCCTGTGAGTCCCTGCATTACGGGGCTTAATTCTTCAAAAAATGCAATTATATGATTCATTATTATTTGTAATTAATGCATACGGTCGCCCCGTAAATCCAAGTTATCCAAAACTTCAGCTTCGATATCTAACCATTCTTGCCAACGTTTTTTCACCTGTTCTTCGGGATAATATTCTTTTGCTAAATCGATAAACATGCGGTAATGCCCTGCTTCAGATACCATGAATTCGTGGTAAAATCCGCGCAAGGATTCTTCGGCACAATATAGACTTAATAATCGGAAGCGTTCGCAACTGCGGGCTTCAATTAAGGCACAAATGAGCAATTGTTCAAGTAATTGCATTTTGGTATCGCCTTTTATCATCTTTGCATGCAGTCCAACCACGTAATCGTCTTTGCGTTTTTTACCCATTTTTACGCCTCTGCGGTTCATTTCTTTCAACACTTTTCGGAAATGACCCCACTCTTCGGCTACCAGGGGAGAAACATCTTCAACCAGCTTGCTTAATTCGGGATACCTTACAATTAAGGAAATGCCATTTGTTGCCGCTTTCTGCTCACAAAACGCATGGTCGATTAAGATTTCATCAATGGTTTTTTCGGCAATATTGACCCAACGTGGATCTGTGGGAAGCTTCAATCCCAGCATTTGCACGGCGAGTAATTCTTCTTCTTGCTTTTTGCTTGGTTTCATAACTAAATGTTCAGATCCAATATCTCGTATTCGTAACTTTAAGGATTATGCTTCAATTTTTCGAACGCGTTCTTCGTGTCTTCCCCCCTCAAATTCGGCATTCAAGAACGCCGCAACGATATCGATAGCCGTTTGTGCATCAACAAAGCGGGCCGGCAAACAAATGATATTGGCATTATTATGTTCGCGTGCCAAAGAAGCCAATTCGGGCTCCCAAGCCAAACCTGCGCGCACCCCTTGGTGCTTGTTGGCCGTGATGCATACGCCGTTACCACTTCCACAAATAAGGATACCCAAATTACACGTTCCAGATGCAACCGCCTCGGCTACTTTATGCGCATAATCGGGATAATCTACCCGATCTGCAGAACCGGGACCCATATCCTGAATTTCTTGGATACGTTCTTTCAATTCTCCGGAATTTAATGCTTCTTTAATCAATTCTTTTACATCAAATCCAGCGTGGTCAGAGCCAATGGCTAGGGTATATTTCATAGTATGATTGGTTAATTTTTAATATTATATTTTGAGATATTAATCGAGGTTGGATTCGGCTTCTTTACGTTTTTCAACCCTTTTGGCGATAAAAATTCCCAAAACATATAAGGACATAAGGGGAATTCCCAAAAGTAATTGCGAAAACACGTCCGGCGACGGCGTGGCGATTCCGGCAATAATAAATATCACCACCGCTGCATACCTCCAATATTTTTTGAGGAAATCAGACGATACCAATCCAATACTGGTTAAAATATAAATGAGTACCGGCAGTTCAAAAACCAAACCCGTGGCCAAACTCATGAACGTAACAAAACCGGTAACACTTGATATGGTAATGATATTTTGAATTTTATCGCTCAGCGAAAACGAGAGTAAAAAATTAGTGGCAACGGGCACCAACAAAAAATACGCAAAAAGCACTCCTGAAAAAAACAGCAAAGAAACTACGAATAAACTGCGTTGAACCCGTTTGATCTCTTTTTTGCTCAATGCCGGTTTTACAAATAGCCATAATTGACCTACAACAAAGGGAAAACTCAATATAAAACCCGCTACCAAGGCAATTTTAAATGCACTCACAAACTGCCCTTGTACCTGCATACTTTGCATGATAAGTGGCGGCGGATCCCAACAAAGGGTGTCGTTTTTCATTAAAAAACGACCGGCTTTACAGAAAAAAGTATATCCCCAAAAACCCTCGGTAAAGGGAGCCATAATGATTTTTTCAAAAAGCACATCTACCCAAACAAAGGCCGCGATGGTAGTGATGATAATGATATAGGCAATTTTAACCAAGCGAGCGCGTAGCTCATCTATATGGTCAAAGAAGCCCATATTCTTCTCTCCGGGCAGGGATTCGTCTACATCTACTTGGTCTAATGCCATTTTTATGAATTATGGATTATTATTGGTGAGTGGTCAGTGGTGAGTGGTCAGTGATGAGTGGTGAGTGGTGAGTGGTGAGTGGTGAGTGGTGAGAGGTGAGTGATGAGAGGTGAGTGGTGAGTGGTGAGAGGTCAGTGATGAGAGGTCAGTGATGAGAGGTCAGTGATGAGAGGTCAGTGATGAGAGGTGAGTGATGAGAGGTCAGTGATGAGAGGTGAGGATCTTCTCTCTAAACTCTAAACTCTAAACTCCAAACCTTACACCTTACACTTTACACTTTACACTTTACACTTTACACTTTACATCAACATTCCGCCGCAAACCGAAATGGTTTGGCCGGTAACATAGGTGCTCATATCGGAAGCTAAAAACAGACAAGTTTGAGCCACATCGTTGGGAGTTCCTCCGCGTTTTAATGGAATGGTATCGATCCAAGCCTTACGGATGTTTTCATCTAAGGCTTCGGTCATTTCCGTTTCAATAAACCCTGGGGCAACCGCATTGCAACGAACATTTCTTGAACCCAATTCTTTAGCAATACTTTTGGTAAATCCTATCATACCTGCTTTAGAGGCTGCATAATTGGCTTGACCCGCATTGCCGGTTACGCCTACGATGCTGGTCATATTGATGATACTTCCCGATTTATTTCCCAAGAAATGGCGCAAAAACGCCTTCGTTAGGTTGAATGCACTTTTCAAATTGGTATCGATAACTTCATCCCATTGCGCTTCGCTCATGCGGAGCATGAGGGCATCGCGGGTAATTCCTGCGTTGTTGATTAAAATATTCACCACTCCGAACTCGGAAATTACCTGTTCGGCAAGCGCTTCGCTTTGTGCAAAGTCGGCGGCATTGCTTTGATAACCCTTTACTTTTACTCCGTATTTTTGAGATAATTCGGTTTCAAAAGCACGTGCTTTTTCTACAGAACTGGCAAAGGTAAAAGCGATATTACAACCGTTTTGAGCAAATATTTCGGCGATTCCCTTCCCTATTCCTCGAGAAGCACCGGTGATTAAAGCCGTTTTTCCTGATAACATATCCGCAAAGATACAATCTAAGAATTGAAATGAGTGACCTTGGGATTCATGATTCGGAACCAAATGGGTGAAATTATAGAAAGTACCATCATACCCGGGTAACCTGTGGGCATTTGTGGGGCATCGCTGGCCGACTGCAGTTCCTGATATTTTTTATAACTCTTAAAATGGTGATCGGAATGTCTGGAAAGTTCAAAAAGCAATAATCTGCC
>JAULUW010000184.1:0-2565 GCA_032111345.1 Bacteroidia bacterium | reverse complement strand
CTCCTGCAATCGGGGGATACCTTGGATTTTTGGCGGGTGATGATTGCGGATCGAAACCAAAAGCGTCTGTTGTTATTGGCCGAAATGAAACTACCCGGCGAAGCTTGGCTGGAATTTCGGATTGATGAACAAGGGGTCTTGACCCAAACCGCGACTTTTCGCCCCAAAGGCCTCAACGGCCGCCTCTACTGGTACGCTGTCTCCCCCCTGCATCACTTCATCTTTGAGGGGATGCTCCGGCGTATCGCAGGGAAGGCGTGAGGCCGGGTTGGGTTGGTGAAAGAGGGGTTGGGATGGCGGCAATTCACTTTGCTGGTCGTTTCCGTTGTTCGAAAAAACCCTGACCCCCAACCTGATCTAGGTCGCCTTTGGTTTCGTGCCAAAAGAAGGTGTCGGAACAAGCGGTCAAAAGGAACATGTCGTTTTATCCCCTTTTGCACGGAAAATCCTTGACCGAAAACGAACCAAAATCAAGGAATTGAGTTCGGCCCAACACCAACGCATGGTAACCGAAACGGCCTATCCTTTTACGCTGGATTGGAACGATTGGACCAACAACATAGTCGGTCTCTTCAATCAAGGGCCAACCATCAACCACCGCCTCCGTTTGGGAAAATCAAGCTTTGTTTGACTTTGACATCAGAGCCGTTCCCGCTCTCACGGAATTTGGGCCTGTCGAAGCCAAAAAGGGGCCGATTCATCCGTAATCACATTTTCCGTCTAAAACCCTGGCTGCTGGTTGGGATCCCCAAAATTGACCTTATTTGTCAAAAAATCAAGAAAAAGCTTTTACATCTAAAAAACAGTAGAAAATATCCTAATTTCAATAAAAATTCTAGATTCGTTTAATTTATTACATCCCAAAAACAAATAAAAATAAGCAAATGGTCACGGAAAATAGAGGCTATAGAACTGCACAAAGCCAGCGGTTTTGAGAAGTATAGGAGATAGGAAATAGCGCCAATAAGTAAGTTGTGTGCAAGTTTAACGAACATCACTACATAAACAAACAAGACATAAATGCTAAATTCAGGTTACGAAATAGACTTCATTCCTGTTGATAGTGGGAAGAAAAATGGTGATGCAATTTCTATTCGCATTACAGAAAACGGTATCACTAAAATTTACGTTATAGACGGTGGGACTAAAGCATCAGGACAAGTTTTAGTTGACCATATTAAAAAATATTATGGAACAACAAAAGTTGATTATCTTATAAATACGCATCCAGATTTAGATCATATTTCAGGTCTTACGGTCGTGATGGAGCAACTTGATGTTCAGGAATTATGGATGCATAAACCTTGGGAACACGCACACGAAATTATAGATGACATACTAGATAATAGAGTTACAGTTAACAGTTTAACTAATCGTCTTCAAGACTCATTGAAAATAGCCAAACAACTAGAAGAATTGGCAATCCAAAAAGGCATACCAGTGAAAGAACCTTTTCAAGGTCAAAATATTGGTCATTTTCACGTGCTTTCACCTCACCCTGATTGGTACAATGAATTGATTAAAGGTTTTAATAATATGCCTGCATCTGATAAAACAACATTTATCGGTGAAGCGGTAAAAAAGTTTACAGACACAATTAAAACTGTTTTTGAAAATTGGAATATAGAAACCCTAAGTGAAGACGGACTTACATCAGATAAAAATGAAAGTAGTGTTGTATTATTTGGGGGACTTCCTAATAATTTTGATGTATTATTGACCGCAGATGCAGGCTTGGTAGGATTAAATAAAGCTTATGACTATGCATTCGCTAAAGGAGTTGACCTCAAAATTTGTAAATTTATTCAAATGCCTCACCACGGTGGTAGACGAAATGTATCTCCATCTTTGTTGGATAAATTATTAGGACCCAAATTACCCGAAAATTCCATTGCCACTAAATCGGCTTTTGTTAATACCTCAAAAGATTGTCCTGAACATCCGAAAAAATCGGTCTCAAATGCATTTATCAGACGTGGTGCAAAAGTAATTGCTACTAATGGTCAAACAAAATGTAAATATTGGGGCTATCCTGCAAGAGCAGGTTGGGTTGCAGTTACTCCGCTTCCTTTTTTTAACCAAGTAGAAGAATAAACTATGAAAGATATACTTCAAAAACTATCAACTTACAACATATTCAACTACTTACTTCCAGGTATTGTATTTGTTGCCCTACTTAGACAATACACATCTTTTGACCTCATCGTTGATGAACTTTTGATAGGTGCATTTTTGTATTATTTTATTGGTATGATTATCAGTCGGATTGGTTCAATAGTTATAGAGCCAATTTTGAGAAAGTCAGGCATTGTGAAGTTTTCGGACTATCCAAAGTTCGTTTTGGCATCTAAAAAAGATGATAAAATTGAACTTTTTTCAGAAATCAATAATACCTACCGGACTTTAATTTCAATGTTGTTAATTCTATTGCTGGTTGTAATTTACGAAAACATAGTTTTTCTAATGGACTTAAATGACACTTTAATATCAATAATTGGACTTGTGTTTCTTACAATATTGTTTCTATTATCATACAGAAAACAAACTGAATACATAAATAAAAGA
>JAULUW010000183.1:0-3496 GCA_032111345.1 Bacteroidia bacterium | reverse complement strand
AAAACGCGTTCGTATAACTTAAGGGCACGATCGTATTTGTTGTTCAAACGATAGGATTCGGCAGCCAACAAAAGAGCGAGTTCTTTTTTGTCTTTATCCTTCTCGTTTCGGTAAACATTTTCGAAGGTAACGGCCGCCTGACCAAAGTATCCCTGATCGTATAGGGTTTTGGCCTCTTCAAATTTGGGAGCACATCCCCAAAAACTCAAAGACGTGAGTATTCCGAGTAGGGCAAAACGCAAGGTAATTTTCGTATTTTTTACGATTTTGTCCGGGTAGTTTGAACGCATCTTCACAATTTAGCTAAATTAAGATGCTAATTAATAGAATAGTATTGAAAAATCAAAGGAAACGCCCTATTTTATTTATGGAATTTCACAAGAAGGGTATTCAGTTCCTTTGTATTTTCAATCTTTGTGTTTGGTCAAAATTGTTGCTGCGCAATCGAACTAAGTAAATTCCTTCGTTTAAATTGGGAAAATAAAGTTGAATTTTACCCTCCTTTGTTTGTATTTGTTGATAAATGCCCGGAACGGGGGTTCCGAAAATAGTAAACACGGCAATTTCAACATGTTCTAAGTCAATATGCTGAACTTCGATGTTTGCCTTCTGATTTGCGGGATTTGGATGAATCTGGAAAGATCCATTTTGGCCGTATGCCGCAGCATGTACCCATAAAACGCAGATAAATAGTAAGGCTCTCATACTCCTAGGTTTGCAAAATGCATGCCACGAATTTTAAGGGTGTATTTACAGGGCGGATTTCAATCCGCCCACCCATCAAGAACCTAATATCCGCAATCTTAATTTTGCCGCCGATTCTGCATTTTGCAGATCGGACCATTTAAGAATTTCACGTTTCAATAAGGCACTCTTTTCCGATTGTTTGAGGAAATAATTCATTAAATCCCAAACAGGTCCGTTTAAACGGGAATTGAAGTTGGTAGCTCCTTCGAACAAGTTCTTAGCCAAATTTTCATCTAAATAGTTCATCCTTTGCAAGGCTTGTAATGCCAGAATTCGGGTTCTGAATTCGTATTTTGGTCCGGCAAAAGCCACCAGTGCCTGTCGCATGCCGGGACCCATTTTAGGATACTCCGCTTGCGCTTTTTCCAAATATTTGATGCGAATTCCATGGGTAAATCCATCAACGGTATTGATTTTATCCAGCAAACTCGTTTTCCGTGGCGCAAACAAAGGATGCTCATAAATGCGATCCAGAACGGTTTCGATAATGACGTAGCTCGAGTCGAGTAACATGTTTTCCAGGAGGGTTTCTGTAGATTTTATTACAGGGGCGGATTGCGCGAAAACCAAACGAACAGGCGCTTGTGCGTCTTGTGCGATACTGCGAATGGTGCCAAAAGGGGTTCCGCTATCGGAAAGCAATTGCGAAGCAATTTCCGCCCGAATCATATCGAACTTTTCGGTTGTTAGTGCTTTTATCAAGGCCTCGCGTTTTTTATCGGGGGCACAACTGCGCAAAGCCACCAATGCATCGTAGCGGTCGAGCATGAATTGGGCTTTTTGAAATTGCGCTAAATAGGCCGCTTCACTCTGTGGGAAATCGGTTTCTTTTAAAATAAAAGAACCTTCATCAAACAAGATAAAATCAATCTCGCCTTCACGTGCTACTTGGAACGATTCGGTGGTTTTTGTCAAGTTTTGCGTGAAACGCATAACGCGGCCATCTTTGTAATAAACCGCTATATCTACGGGGATTTCAAAATGCCGAACCACGATATCTTGTTCCTGGGTTTGCTCCACCAAAAAGGCAATTTTATCGGCATTTTGTGTATAGCGCACTTTGAATTTGGGTTCTCCTCCGCGGTGAATCCATTGGTCAAAAAACGGATCTACATTTATTCCGGTAGCATCGATAAAGGCCTTTTGCAAGTCCCAAGTTTCTACTGTTTTAAAGGCGTATTGGTTCAAATAATGGCTGATTGCGCGTCGGAAATTTTCGCGACCAATTTGGTGTTGCAACATGTATAAAACCGAAGCGCCTTTGGGATAGTGCCGCGAACTTCCCGATTGGCTGTGTCGCACTGGAAGAGAATTGGCTTTGCCGGCAGCAATGGCACTTTGCATATTTTGGCGGAAATACCAAGCCTGGTGGTCGTCCGAAAACAGATGTCCTTCCACCAAACCGGGATAAAAGGTGGCAAAACTTTCTTGCAGCCATTGTTCGTTGTCTTTCCGGCCGGTTATCAAATCGCCGAACCATTGATGGGTGGCTTCATGGGCATTTACACTCACGTAGTTGCGGTTGAGCAAATAAGCGCGGCTATCGACCCAAAAGAAATCGCCAAAAACGGTGGCAGAGGTGTTCTCCATAGCCCCATACAGAAAATCTTGCACCATTACCTGAGAATAGCTTCCCCAAGCATAAGGAATCCCAATTTCATCGGCCAGAAAGTCTAATATTTCCTCGCTGTATCGGCTTGTAGGTTCCACGCGCTCGGGATGCTCGGGATAGTACCAAAATTGGTGTTCGATGCCTTTCTTGCTTTTCGATTTTTTGATGGCGTATTTGTCGATGGCGAGCATCAACAGATATCCGGCATGCGGATTTTTAAGCGCATAGTGCCAGGTTTTGGTGCCGTCTTTTTTATTTTCTTTTTGAGATAAAAGGGCTCCATTGGAGAGTACTTGGTAATTTTTATCGAAGGTGATTATGGTTTCGGTCGTGAATTTATCGCTGCGATCGTCGATCATGGGAATCCAATGGCGGTTATCGATGCCTTGCCCTTGGGTCCAGATTTGTCGGCGCGACATATGCGCGGGTTCTTCAATGGTATCGAGATTCCAACCGACAAAATAGATGCCTCTTTTGGGGTAAGCGGTATACTGGATTTGGAGGGTATGTTCGGATTGGTATTTAAAAGGTTGTTTGTTTTTAACAACCAGTCCGTCTTTGTTGGTGTAGAATTCGGCGGTTTTACCATCGAGAGTTACAGAATTTACAAGGATTCCGGGGGCATGCAGGAAAAGGGTATCGAGTTGAGATTGCAGGGTTTTGAAGGTATGTGTAACCTTACCGATTACTTTTTTCTCTTGGGGGATAAACGACGCCTCTACGCGCATGTGGGAAACATCGACATTGCGATTTCTTTCTAGGGCACCGGGATCATTGTGGTAGGAGTGGGTATGCGGAAATTGGGCGCGGCTCAAGGAAAGGGAAGCGGCGAGGACGAGGAAAAGGGTTGCAAAACGTTTCATTGGATGTGCACGAAAATAGGGGGTTTGAGGAAGATTGAAAAAAATTTGAAAAAAATTTGGCAATGTCACAAGGAACATATTACCTTTGCAGTCCCTTCGAGAGAAAGGAAAACGGTTCGGTAGTTCAGCTGGTTAGAATACATGCCTGTCACGCATGGGGTCGCGGGTTCGAGTCCCGTCCGGACCGCAAAAAAAGCTTCACAATTGTGGGGCTTTTTTTTTTGGTTTTAGCTCGCGGTGGGACGGCCTCCGGCCTGGTGGGAGCTCGCTGCGC
>JAULUW010000182.1:0-2102 GCA_032111345.1 Bacteroidia bacterium | reverse complement strand
ATGAATACATTATTCCAAATCTCAATCACTTCGGGGTGATCGGCATTTACCAATAAAGCACCCTCGATTTGACTTCTTTCGGCATCGGAACGCATATCGATATGGATTTCCGAACAAGGGCCACATGGACCGGTGTCGCCCATTTCCCAGAAATTATCCTTTTTGTTGCCTCTCACGATATGACTTTCTGGAACCATTTTTTTCCAGATATCGTATGCCTCTTGATCGAAGGCCAAACCTTCTTTATCATCGCCTTCAAACACACTTACGTAAAGGCGGTCTTTCGGCAATTGGTATACTTCGGTAAGCAATTCCCAAGCCCATTGAAGGGCTTCGGTTTTAAAATAATCGCCAAAACTCCAGTTACCCAACATTTCAAACATGGTATGGTGGTAGTGGTCGTGTCCTACTTCCTCCAAATCATTGTGTTTACCGCTCACGCGGAGGCATTTTTGACTGTTTGCAACACGTGTTTGCGTGGCTTTCGCATTTCCCAAGAAAAAATCTTTGAACTGATTCATGCCGGCATTGGTAAACATCAATGTAGGATCTCCTTTAACCACAATGGGGGCGGAAGGAACGCACTGATGGCCTTTGCTTTGGAAGAAATCGAGGAATTGTTTTTTTATTTCGTGGGAACTGCGGCTCATAATTGGGGCAAAGATAAAAAAAGCCACCGCAAAACGGTGGCTTTTTTAGCAATTGAGGGGGGTAGATATTAACTATTTTCTGCCAGCTTGGGAGCGGCTGATTTTATTTCGTCACTTGAACCGTCTGCAAACTTCACGAAGTTGTCGTTAAATAATTTTGCAAGTTTTTGACATTGAGCATCATACGCTGATTTATCGCTCCATGTATTACGGGGATTAAGCAATTCATTGGGAACGTTTTCACATGCATCGGGCATTAATATTCCGAAAACAGGGTGTTCGGTAAAGCTTCCATTCAAATTACCTTCTAAGGCTTCGGTAATCATAGCACGAGTGTAGGAAAGTTTCATGCGAGAACCCACACCGTAAGGTCCACCTGTCCAGCCGGTATTGATTAACCAAACGTTTACATCGGGGTTTTCGGTAAGTTTTTTACCTAACATTTCCGCGTATTTAGCAGGATGCAAAGGCAAAAACGCTTGTCCGAAACACGCTGAGAACGTCGCTTGAGGTTCGGTAACACCTGCTTCTGTACCTGCTACTTTGGCGGTATAACCGCTGATAAAGTGATACATGGCTTGGCTTGGCGTTAATTTAGAGATCGGAGGCAATACTCCAAAAGCATCTGCCGTTAAGAAGAAAATATTCTTAGGGGCATCACCAATAGAGGGTACCGCAATATTGTCGATGTATTCAATGGGATAGGCAACCCGGGTATTTTCCGTTACGGAAATATCTTCGAAATTCACCGTATTGCTACCTTCTACAAAGCGCACGTTTTCTACCAAGGCGCCGTGTTTGATCGCATTCCAAATTTGGGGTTCGTTTTGCTCGGTAAGATTTACACATTTCGCATAGCAACCTCCTTCAAAATTAAAGACGGTTTTATCGGACCAACCGTGTTCATCGTCGCCAATAAGTTTGCGGTTAGGGTCAGCACTCAAAGTAGTTTTACCGGTTCCACTCAATCCAAAGAAAATAGCGGTATCGCCTTTTTCGCCGATATTAGCAGAACAGTGCATGCTCAAAACATTGCGTTCTTGTGGCAATATGTAGTTCATTACCCCGAAAATACCTTTTTTGATTTCACCGGTATATCCGCTTCCACCGATAAGAATGATTTTACGCGTCATGTCCACAGCGGTAAAATTATGTTGGCGAACGCCATCTTCCGCTCCGTTAGCGCGGAAAGAAGGAGCCGCAATGATCAACCATTCTGTTGGTTGATTGGTAATTTCAGCAGCGGAAGGGCGCAAGAATAGGTGTTTTGCAAACAAATTCTGATAGGCACTTTCCGTTACTACTTGAATATTTACTTGAAATTGTGGATCTGCACCGGCATAAGCGTGGCGGATGAATAAATCTTTGCTTCCTAAATGAGTTACAACGCGGTCTAGTAATGCGTTAAACTTTTCAGGTTCAAGAGCTTGGTTAACAGGCCCCCACCATACA
>JAULUW010000181.1:0-3941 GCA_032111345.1 Bacteroidia bacterium | reverse complement strand
CAGCTGTACCACAAATGGCAGATACCCCTGAAGTAATTCGGGCAATCGAAAACATTGACAGTAAAACGGAGTTATTAGTAATTGTTGCAAACGAAAGAGGAGCGGTTAGAGCGGCCGCATTCGAGCGCATAAAATTTTTAGGATTTCCATTTTCTGTTTCTGAAACCTTTCAACGCAGAAATACCAACAGCACACGCGCAGATGCTTTTTTTAACCTCCAGAAGATTTGCGATATCGCGCATGTTTCCGGAAAGGAAGTAGTTTGCTATATCAGTATGGGATTTGGAAATCCATATGGAGATGTCTATTCTGAAAATGAAGTAATCGAATGGGTTTCAAAAATAGTGGGTCTAGGTATTCGCACAATTAGTCTCGCGGATACTACAGCCGAAGCAAACGCAGCCCAAATAAAAACGCTTTACCAGCTATGTAAATCCAGTTACCCTGAAGTAAATTTTGGAATACATTTACATGCAACACCGTATGATTGGGAAGATAAAGTAGAAGCAGCAGTTGAATCGGGTTGTACGCGTATTGATTCAGCCATGTTGGGATACGGTGGCTGTCCATTTGCTAAGGATACCATGGTAGGCAATTTACCTACTGAACACTTATTGCCTTGGCTTCATAAAAAATACCATTACAATAAGGCCAATCTTTCAACTGACCTTATTGCGATGGCTGCTAAAACGTATGAGTTTGGGATGTTTTAATTATCCCCTGTAACGCAATAAATCGATAATTATATCTAACTTTTGCATTAACGCTTCATTGTGATCCGCCTCTCTCGCTTTAATAATTACAGAAGTTGGGCTTGATCCAAATTCTCCTTCCTCCCCTTCCGTTTGGAACAAATCCATGGGGGTAACATCTAAAGAAGAACAAATTTTCTCCAAAGTGTCTACACGCATAGATTGCTTTTTCAACATGTAATGAAAACCTTGCTCACTTAATCCACAAAGCCTCGCCAATTCTTTAATTGGAATTCTCTTCCCCGCTGCAAGACTTTTAATCTTGTTGTAATCTAAACTGCTCACGTTTCTTAGTAATTATCTTATCATGAATGGTTAAAATGTACCTTAGGCACACATTCATAACTTCATAATTTGACATTTATTTTACTGACTCATAAAAAATATTCCCCTAAGCAATGTAATTGTAAATATATCATTCAATTACAATATTGCTTATTATACTTGTTTACACAAGTATGACAATTTAACCCTGAAGTCTGTTTTTCTGTAGCAATAAATTGATGCTGTCCTTATAGTTTTTACCTACAGGAACTTCTATCCCACCGACTAAATGTACAGACGTATTTTGAATGGATTTTATTTTATCAATAGCAATAATAAAACTGCGGTGAACCCGAACAAAACGATCTTTTGGCAGCCCGTTTTCCATATTTCTCATGGTTTGTAAGGTTACTACTCGTTTATCGGGTGAGGTCCATATCTTAACATAATCTGCAAAAGCCTCCACATAGAGAATATCCTTGTAAAGGATTTTTTGGAATTCTCCATCGACTTTAACGTAAACATAATCTTCTTGGGTTTCTGCGGTTTCGGTATTGGCCGCTTTTAAACCCAAATATTCTTCCATACGTTTTACGGCTTTATTCAAGCGATCTGGAGAAATGGGTTTTACGAGATAATCCAGTGCTTCAAATTCAAAAGCTTCAGCAGCATAATCTGCATAGGCGGTGGTAAAAACAACCGCATAGGGCATGGGATATTGGCCTTTTACGAAATCAAGACCTGTTTCACCCGGCATTTGAATATCAGAAAAAACCACATCGGGTTTTAATTCGCTTAACTTTTCGGCTAGCCCTTGTGTTGAATTAAACGTGCCAAGAATTTCTACTTCGGGATGTGCTTTAAGCAGATTTTCCATTACGGTTATCGCCAAAGGTTCGTCGTCAATAATTACTACTTTCATATTTTACCAGTTTATTATTAAATCCACGCGGTACACACCTTCTGCCGTAGACGACTTCAGGTCGTGATTGTTAGGATATATTAAATTTAATCTTTTTTTTATGTTAACCAACCCGATACCTCCCAATTCCTCACTTTTCTTCGATGGATTGTAGGAATTTTCGATTAGAAATCTAAAGCCATCTGTAAGCCCTTTGGCGTGTATGCGAATAAATCTTTTTTCGGGTAACACCTGTTCGCTGTGCTTGAATGCATTCTCAACTAAGGTTAAAAACAACATAGGTTCAACCATTTCATCCCGCAAATCCTGATCAATGTCTACATCTATCCTAACGGCATCTCCCAATCTTAAACGTTCAATAGCCACGTAATCATTTACATGTTGCATTTCTTTTGCTATGGAAACTTGCCCTTCGCTGCTTTCATACAATATGTATCTCAGGATATTCGACAATCGCAAAACAACTTCTGGGGCAGCATCGGATTTGGAAAGCGTTAATGCGTAGAGGTTGTTTAAAGAGTTGAATAAAAAATGGGGATTAATTTGGGATTTTAAAAATTTCAACTCGGTTTGTAATTGCTCTCTTCGCAGTTCTGTTGTCATTTTTTGATCTTTATACCATTGTTTTACCAATTTTAAAACCATGGTAGTAACTACCGTAAAAAGTACATTAATAACGAGAAAAAGAAAAAATGTATCCGACCAGACTAAGCTTTGAAGTTCTTCGTTGATAACGACCAAATGCACGACGATGCTAAGAGGAAAACATACGCTCACAATGGCCAAACACAAACTCAATAAGTACAATAGATAATTCCTTGGCAATAACAAACGCGGAATCAAATAATCGTTATTGAAGTAGGCTACCAATGCATGAAAAAGCAATAAACCATTTGCAATTATGAAGGATGTAAAAAGATCAACGCCCAAAGGGAACAAGAAACCATAAACCCAAGCGTAAACCAACCAAAATACAAAATGGTCAATTTTCCACTTTAATAAAAACTGTTCCAGTTTTTGGGTTTGGGTAAGCGAATTATTGGGCAAGGATTAACCTCCTATTTTTCGCAATAAATCCAAACCTACACTCAAGATTTTCCCCGTGTATAAAATTCTAGAACTTGGCTTTGATGGCGTTTCTAGGAAGGATGTGGTACTAACTGAGGCCGTTTGCTGCTTATCGAAATAAAAATCGGCAATGAAAAATCCCACCACATTTGCGACAAGCAAAGCAAGCAATATCAGAAAATTACGTTTTACCTTTTTTGTCATTGTCTCTACAGGTTCAAAAATGATGCCAATAATACTAAGACGTTTTAAAATGAAAAAAGTTTCACTTCAATTGAAAAAAATCTGAAATAATTTCAGACTCTACCGCCAAAATGGCACTGTCCCTATCGTTTAGGGGGCGTTCCGCATCAATTTCATGTTTTTTTACTGACAACCAATCCATTCGGTCCTTTTGAATAATCCCACAAACTTCATCCATGTGAAAAACGGCATTTTGTGGGTGTCGGGTTCTGAAAATGGAACGGCTATAAGTTGCCTTTTTGTCACTTTCTCCAAAATACAAATCCAAAACCGAATTATATATATCCGATTGGGACATACAGAGATCCAAAATATCTGGAACGGTTTTTTGAATATGCTTCCCAAGAATAAAAAATGGAATTCGAAAGAATTCGCGTTGGCCAAAATGTGTTGCAGTACTATTTAAGTATTTGCCATGATCTGATACAATAATGAAACAGGTTTCATCGAAGGATGGATCTTTGAAACATGCGTTTAAAAATGCATTCAAACTGCGATCTACATACGAAACGGACTGGTAATACGCCTGGGTTTCATTGACAGACTTTTGGGTGTTCACATCAAATGGTTCGTGACTGCTAAGTGTTAATACCGACGAAAAATAAGGCAACTCCTCCCCCGATAAATCGCGATATACCTGCATCAATACCTCTGAATCGTGATACCCCCAGTTGCCTTTATGTTTCAAATTT
>JAULUW010000180.1:0-4077 GCA_032111345.1 Bacteroidia bacterium | reverse complement strand
TTATTGAAGAACGGTATTCGCCGGGTGAGCAATAATAAAATTGGTGCGAATTAAATTCGGAAATCTGTTATTGATAGGAGTGCAAAAAATTAAGACCTGCCAATTAGGCAGGTCTTTTTCTTTATAGGCTTATCGCAGCAGGGTAAAATCACCGAAGAGGGTACGTCTTTGATTATCGCAGCCCACCCAAGTAACTTTGAATACATAAACGCCTTCGGGTGCGGGGTTGCCATTGATATACCCATTCCAATTGCCATCGGGGCTGTGGTATTCGGCAAGTTTTTCGCCCCAGCGGTTGTAGAGCCACAAACGGTATTCGGCTCCTTTAACTTGATATAAGTTCGATGGAAACCAATCGTTCAACCCATCGCCATTGGGCGTAAAGGCATTGGGCATGTAAATATCTGAGGGCAATAGGTCTTTGCGTTTGTTGATCCAAATGGAATCGATACTGCGGCAACCGTTTGTGGATACAATTTCAACCGCATAGAGTCCGGAATCGTAGGCCGTAATTTTTTGGGAAGTTTTCCCATTGTTCCATTTATAGGACCTCATGCCAAAACCGGCATCTAAAACCGGATTTTCCGATAAACACAAAGAGGTATCGGGTCCCAGGTTCAGCAGGGGACTTTGATACAGTCGAACCATGAGGGAATCGCGCTCCAGGCATCCATTTTTGGTAATTACGGCAATTTTCAAGAGTCCGTTATCGCGCAAGCGGAAGTTTTGAGCGGGCACCTCGTCGTTCCAAACTACCGATTGAAAATCTGTTGCCGGTGCTTGAATTAAGGTATCAATGACATCGCAAAATTCTAAATCGGGTCCCAGTTTCAATTCTCTTGGGAAATAATCAAAGTCAAAAAAATCGGTAGCCGAACATTTTCCCACGGTAGCTTTCACGGAATACTGGCCCTTCAAGGGAGTGGTCATACTGGGTCCATTGGCCCCATTGCTCCAAGTAATTTGCGCACTCGGATTGTTGAATACCGCGTTGAAGGTAATGGGCACATTTTCGCATCCGGTGGTATCGTCCACGGCTACACGCACTTCGGGATATTGGTCGACTTGCACACTGTCGGAACTTTTACAACCGTTGATGGTGGTTACGTCAATGCGGTACCAACCTTTAGTGGTGATGTTCTGTTCGCGGGTATTTACGTTGTTGGACCATTGGTATTGTGCCTTGTTGATGGCTTGCACTCCTATGGTTTTATTGAAGGTTTCATCGCTGCAGAAAAGGGTATCTCCATACGCACGGGCCGAATCGCGGTCGTAGGTAACGTTTATGGTATCGTACCAAACGCAAGTTTTTTGAAAAACGCCGAGTATGTATTGTCCGTCCTTATTCACAATAATGGAATCATTTGTGGACCCATTGTTCCAAGTGTAATTGTCGCCGATTACATCCGATTTTAAAACCAAGGTATTTCCTGGGCAGAGGATGGTATCGGAGGGCAACTTGGGGATAACAGGTTCCACCACCGTTACGGTTAATTTGAAGGTATCGGAACAACTGTTTTTATAAGCAATGAGTTTCACGGTATAATTACCGGGTTTCGGAAACTTGAATAAGGGTTTGGTTTGGTTGGAGGTATCATCGGTTTGGTCTGGAACTCCAAAATCCCAAAAATACCGTTGCGCTCCTTGGCTGTAATTGGTAAAGAGGTATTCGAAGCCGCAGATGAATTTCGGTGCAAAAAACGAAGACATTACGTTGATGACGCAGGCTTGCACATTAAACTGGTAATCGCGAATGGTTTCATTGATAAAAACCCCGTTTCGGTATTCTTTTACGGAAATACCCACCACGAACTGTCCGGCTTGCGTGGGGGTTAAGGTTAAATAGCCGGTTTGCGAATCGATGCTCATTTTAGGAAAACCGTTTATGGGATCCTGAGCGGTGTAGGCGTTTCTCCAGGTAATGACATCAAAAGGGGGTCTGTCCATTTGACCGCTTATGCCGTCATCGGGTCTTGGGAAATCGCGATTTCCACCGGTGAAGGGGGTGGTTAAACTGTAAACCAGTGAATCGCCATCGGGATCTTTGGCACTGTGATCGAAACGCAGGGCGGTGTTGGTGCACAGGAAATTGGGGGGTAATTCTTTAAAGGTAGCCGAATTGTTATTGCCTACTTGATTGGAATTCGGGATAAAGGTCCAGTAATTGGCTCCTGCCCCACCGGGATCGGTAATATTGGTGATGGTTCCATTGCGGCAGCATCTTTGAAAGGAAATGTAATAGCCTCCGGTTCTTGGACTGAGGGTAACGGTTCTTTCATACCAATAGTGATCGACACAGGCATTGGGTTGAACGGCGATGCAATTGTAATTGGTTTTGGTAATTCGTTCGGGACCGCTTCTGCCTACACTCACGGGATAGCCCGGAACCATTTGTCGGGTATTTCCATAAAAAATACCAAAAAGAGCGGTTTTGTCGGAGTCAATCGCTTGGGGATTCCCATTCACACAATCTATATAGAGATCTAAACGCAGTTTGTATTGGTTATTCCCGAGGTATGTGTAGGTCATTTCTCCCCCTACAATATGGGTTGCCAGGATGCTATTGGCCCATGCGAAAACAGAAAAAAGCAGGAATTTTAACCGATTCATACGTATTTAACAAATATAACGCATAAAATGCTCATTTTCAATGACATTATTTTGCCATGAAATTTAAACTTTGAGGGTGTTATTGGAGGTACACCCTTAAATCTTGGGGATTTTCGTTGTCGAAAAGCACATGATCTTGCAAGGTGGTGGCAATACTTAAGCCTACATAATTGGCATCTATGGGAAAATTGCGATGTTCACGAACGGCAAGAAAGGCGGTTTCCAATTGAACAATATCGGGATTCAAGCAGGCGGATGCGGCTTTGAATGCGGTTTTTCCGGAATTGAGTACATCATCAACGATGATAATATGGGGGCTTTGGACGTTCAGACCTTCTAAATCGGAGTCCATCGAAAGCGCGCGTAAATCCACTTGGAGTTTCGGTAAAACCTGGCTCAAACTGTCTTGTATCAATTGCGCCAAGAAATACCCTCTTTCGTTCAATCCGATGAGTAAAAGATGGGTATTATCTACATGATTTTCCGCAATTTGAAGCACCATTCTTTTGATGGTAATTCGAATTTCGGCATCTTGTAATACGATTTGCTTGGTATTCATTTCAGTTCGAAAGTACGTTTATTCCCTTTAAAGTTCTGATTCTTGATTTAGATTTTTTTCTAAACGGGTAAGGTAGCGGCGTTTTTGATAAAAGGCCGATAATTTGTTTAAATAGGCTTTATCTTCTTGCCATTGGGTATGTTGCTGGCTTTCTAGTTGCAGGGCTTCGAGTTCGGATTTTAAATTGTGGGCCATTTGCTGAAGTTCGGCACGCAGTGCTTCGTTTGCTTGGATATCATTGGGATTTAAGGCATCAATGGTTTCGCCCAATTCCATGGCATCCATAAGAAAATCCATTCCGATCAATTGGGTATCGGGGGGCCATACTCCTTGCAATTTTAGGATTGCTTCCAATCGCGTTTCATCGGATTTTAACACCGTGTATGCGCGATTGGCGGCTTCTGATATTTCTGGGCTATTGCCCAAGTCCGGATGTCCGTTTCGTTGAATTTCGATATACCTTTTGCGTAATTCGACCAAATCCAAGACAGGTTCCGGACTCATGTTCAATATTTCGAAGGGATTCTGAATCATTAAAATCCTAAGGCTCTGGAAATATCCACCCAGAAAATAAAGACAAACAGGCTTAATAAAACGACCATGCCAATTACTTGGCCGATGTATAATACTTTCTCGTTAACGGGTCTGCGGGTAATCATTTCATAGAGCAGGAACATCACGTGGCCGCCGTCTAATGCAGGAATGGGTAGGATATTCATTAAGGCCAAAGCCAAAGAAATGGTGGCCGTTAAGGTCCAAAAATTAATCCAATCCCAAGTAGGTCCGTACATTTGCGCGATACCGATAGGACCGGCAAGGGAATTTTTAGCATCTACTTTACCCGATACTACTTTGCCTAGGCCTTTTGCATTGGCGGCTATCAGCTCGTAGCTTTTTTGAGTACCCAA